>JAGBEM010000083.1 GCA_017936985.1 Oscillospiraceae bacterium | reverse complement strand
GTCTTTCAGGCGCACTAAAATGGAAGGAGGTTTCCACATTGGCTTATGTACCCGTACCCAAAGATTTAACCAAAGTCAAAACCAAGGTCATGTTCAATCTGACCCGAAGGCAGCTGGTCTGCTTTACCGCCGGGGCGCTTGTAGGCGTACCGCTGTTCTTGTGGCTCCGTGAGCCTGCGGGAAACAGCATGGCTGCCATGTGTATGATGCTGGTCATGATGCCCTTCTTCCTGCTGGCAATGTATGAAAAGCATGGACAGCCCCTGGAAAAGATCGTCGGCAACATTCTCAAAGTAGCTGTGATCCGTCCCAAGCAGCGTCCCTACCAGACCAATAACTTTTATGCCGTATTAAAGCGGCAGGAAATGCTCGATAAGGAGGTGTATGACATTGTTCACCGCAATGAAAAGCTGGCTGCGCCGTCTGCTGGGAAAACCGGAAGAAAAGACCGTGCAGCCGGTAAAGACAAAGAAAAAGCTGTCCCGCGCCGATAAGAAGCAGATCGAAGCGGCCATTGCCCGCGCCAACCGCACGGACAAAAAAGGAAAATCGGCACAGGACAGTATCCCCTATGAACGGATGTGGCCGGACGGGATCTGCCGCGTATCGGACAGCCACTACACAAAGACCATTCAGTTTCAGGACATCAACTATCAGCTCTCCCAAAATGAAGATAAGACCGCGATCTTTGAGGGCTGGTGTGATTTCCTCAATTATTTCGACAGCTCGATTCACTTCCAGCTGTCTTTTTTGAACCTTGCTGCATCGGAGGAGACCTTTGCCAACTCCATTTCCATCCCGCCCCAGGGGGATGCCTTTGACAGTATCCGTGAGGAATACACCACGATGCTGCAAAATCAGCTGGCCAGAGGAAACAACGGTCTCATCAAGACCAAATACCTGACCTTTGGTATCGACGCTGACAGCATCAAAGCCGCCAAGCCCCGTCTGGAGCGTATTGAGACCGATATACTCAACAACTTCAAGCGTCTTGGCGTAGCCGCCAGAACACTGGACGGTAAGGAAAGGCTTTCCCAACTTCATGCGGTATTCCACATGGATGAACAGCTCCCGTTTCAGTTTGAATGGGACTGGCTGGCTCCTTCCGGTCTGTCCACGAAAGATTTTATTGCACCAAGCTCCTTTGAGTTCCGCACCGGCAAGCAGTTCCGTATGGGCAAGAAATACGGGGCTGTTTCTTTTTTGCAGATTTTAGCCCCGGAACTGAATGACCGTCTGCTGGCTGATTTTCTGGATATGGAAAGCTCGCTCATTGTGAGTATGCACATTCAGTCGGTGGATCAGGTGAAAGCCATTAAGACGGTAAAGCGCAAGATTACCGACCTGGACCGCAGTAAGATCGAGGAACAGAAAAAAGCAGTCCGCGCAGGATACGACATGGATATCATTCCCTCTGACCTTGCCACCTACGGTAGCGAGGCGAAAAAGCTGTTGCAGGATTTGCAGAGCCGAAACGAGAGAATGTTCCTGGTCTCCTTTTTGGTGCTGAACACAGCGGACAATCCCCGTCAGCTTGGCAACAACATCTTTCAGGCAGGCTCTATTGCCCAGAAGTATAACTGCCAGCTGACCAGACTGGACTTTCAGCAGGAAGAAGGGCTGATGAGCTGTCTGCCTCTGGGACTCAATCAGATCGAGATCCAGCGAGGGCTGACCACCAGTTCTACGGCTATCTTTGTACCGTTCACCACACAGGAACTGTTCCAGAACGGCAAAGAAGCCCTGTACTACGGCATCAATGCTCTGTCCAACAACCTTATCATGGTGGACAGAAAGCTACTGAAAAACCCCAACGGCTTGATACTTGGGACACCTGGAAGTGGCAAGTCCTTTAGCGCAAAACGAGAAATTGCCAACTGCTTTTTGCTTACCAATGATGATGTCATCATCTGTGACCCGGAAGCGGAGTACGCACCTCTTGTTGAGCGTCTGCATGGTCAGGTCATCAAGATCTCGCCCACCTCTACCAACTACATCAATCCGATGGACTTGAACCTGGACTACTCGGATGATGAAAGCCCGCTGTCCCTCAAGTCTGATTTTATCCTCAGCTTGTGTGAGCTGATCGTGGGCGGTAAGGACGGATTGCAGCCGGTGCAGAAAACCATCATCGACCGTTGTGTGCGTCTGGTCTATCAGACCTATCTCAATGACCCGCGCCCGGAGAATATGCCCATACTGGAGGACCTATATAACCTGCTCCGGGAACAGGAGGAAAAGGAAGCCCAGTATATCGCCACGGCCCTTGAAATCTATGTAACCGGCTCCCTCAATGTGTTCAACCACCAGAGCAATGTGGACATCAATAACCGCATTGTCTGCTATGACATCAAGGAGCTGGGCAAGCAACTCAAGAAAATCGGTATGTTGGTGGTCCAGGATCAGGTGTGGAACCGCGTTACCATTAACCGCGCTGCCCACAAGTCCACCCGCTACTATATCGACGAGATGCACCTGCTTTTGAAGGAGGAGCAGACCGCCGCCTATACGGTGGAAATCTGGAAGCGATTCAGAAAATGGGGCGGTATTCCGACAGGCATCACCCAGAATGTCAAAGACCTGCTTTCCAGTCGTGAGGTAGAGAACATCTTTGAAAACTCGGACTTCGTGTATATGCTCAACCAGGCAGGCGGAGACCGTCAGATTCTCGCCAAGCAGCTGGGCATTTCCACGCACCAGCTTAGCTATGTGACCCACTCCGGTGAGGGCGAGGGCCTGCTGTTCTATGGCTCCACCATCCTGCCCTTCGTTGACCACTTCCCGAAGAATGCTGAGCTTTACCGCATTATGACCACCAAACCCCAGGAACTGAAAAAGGAGGATGAATGATGATGAACCCCAACATTTTGAATCAAAACCCGCTGATGTTTTTTGACAGGGCGGTAAATGCCCAGCGCTGCCAGCTGCTCACGGTCATGGCCGATGCGGTCAGTGAGTGCCGCACGGCGGCAGATCAGGCAGCAGAACTGAATGAGACCGGTCAGGTGGGGCTTCTCCGTCTGGCAGAGGTTTGGAGCGCCATCCGTGCCAAGGAGGGCATGGGCGGTCTGGTTCTGGAAGGAACCGAAGCGAAGATCCTGTCCGATGTGGTGGCACAGTTTTATGCCTACCTGTCCGGCTGTATGTTCAACGATCCTGTGGGGATGGCCATTTATGCAGAGCTGCACTACATGATGTCCTCCCTCATGCTGGGAGAATGGTTTGAATAAGGAACCGCGCCTGCGCTTTACTGATGAGGAACGGTCTGACCCAGCACTGGAAAAGCCAATCCGTAAAGCGGAGAAAGCTGCGGCCAGAGCAGATAAGGCGCAGGCCAATATCCCAAAGAAAAAGGTCAGGCAGACGGTCATTGACCCGGATACCGGAAAAAAGGCCTCGAAGCTGACCTTTGAGGACAAGAAAAAGCCACCCTCCAAAGTTTCTCAAGGGGTCAAGGAAGCTCCTGTCCATCTGGTCGCGGGCAAGCTCCACAAAGAAATCCGGGAAACAGAACAGGACAATGTAGGAGTAGAAAGCGCCCACAAGTCCGAGGAGGCGGTGGAGACCGGCGCTTATCTGGTGCGGGAGGGCTACCGCAGCCACAAGCTGAAGCCCTACCGCAAAGCAGCCCAGGCAGAGCGCCAACTGGAAAAGGCAAATGTAAATGTCCTGTACCAGAAATCCTTGCAGGAAAATCCCCAGTTTGCCAGCAATCCTCTTTCCCGGTGGCAGCAAAAGCAGGCCATCAAAAAGCAGTATGCTGCCGCCAAGCGCACTGGTCAGACTGCCGGAAATACCGCCCAGGCTGCGTCCAAAACCGGAAAAGCCGCAAGGACGGTAAAAGAAAAGGCACAGCAGGCAGGGGCATTCGTTATGCGCCACAAGAAAGGCTTCCTGATCGCAGGGGTTTTGTTCCTCATCGCCTGTATGCTGATGAATACCATGTCCTCCTGCTCCATGATGGCGCAGAGCATCGGTTCCGTTCTCTCCGGCACCACCTATCCGTCAGATGACCCGGAAATGCTGGCGGTGGAGGCAGATTATGTAGCCAAAGAAGCCCAGTTGCAGGAGGAAATCGACAACATCGAAAGCAGCCACCCAGGGTATGACGAGTATCGCTATGACCTTGGCATGATCGGCCATGACCCTCATGAGCTGGCGGCATTTCTCTCTGCTGTCTTGCAGGGTTATACCCGGCAAAGCGCCCAGGCAGAGCTGGCGCGTGTGTTTGCAGCACAGTATCAGCTGACGCTTACCGAGGAAGTGGAGATCCGCTACCGCACGGAGACCTCCACCGACCCGGAGACCGGCGAGACCACCTCAGAAGAAGTACCCTATGAGTATTACATTCTGAATGTGAAACTCACCAGCAAGCCCATTTCAGCTGTGGCGTCGGAGCTATTGACCCCGGAGCAGATGGAAATGTATCAGGTCTACCGACAGACCATGGGCAATAAGCCGCTGTTGTTTGGCGGCGGTTCCCCTGATACCAGCGGCTCGGAAGATTTGTCCGGTGTGCAGTTCATTAACGGCACCCGCCCCGGCAATCCTCAGCTGGTGGAACTGGCGAAAAGTCAGGTGGGCAATGTGGGCGGTTATCCCTACTGGAGCTGGTATGGCTTTGACAGCCGCGTGGAATGGTGTGCCTGCTTTGTATCCTGGTGCTATAACCAGGCAGGAAAAAGTGAGCCGCGCTTTGCAGGCTGTGAGTGGCAGGGTGTTCCGTGGTTCCAGTCTCATGGACAATGGGGCGCAAGAGGATATGAAAACATCGCTCCCGGCGATGCCATTTTCTTCGATTGGGATCTGGACGGTACTGCTGACCATGTGGGAATTGTCATCGGCACCGATGGCAGCCGTGTTTATACCGTGGAGGGAAATTCCGGCGATGCCTGCAAGATCAAAAGTTATGACCTGAATTATCAAAGCATTAAGGGCTACGGTCTGATGAACTGGTAACAGAGATTTTTTAGAAGGAGTGATAGACGATGGCAAAGAACAAAATTGAACGCATTGACCAGGAGATTACCAAGGTCCGCGAGAAGATCGCAGAGTATCAGGAAAAGCTCAAGGTGCTGGAGTCACAGAAAACCGAGGCAGAAAATCTGGAGATCGTCCAGATGGTGCGCGCCCTGCGTATGACCCCGGCTCAGCTGAGCGCCATGCTGTCAGGCGGCACAGTTTCCGGCAGTATGGTGGATGACAACAACGAACAGGAGGAAAACAGCTATGAGGAATAAACGATTGCTCCGAACACTTTCCGCCCTTTGCCTGACGCTGGTGCTGGCATCGGGCTTTACCGTTCCCGCTTTTGCCCAGGGCGCAGCGCCGCCCCCGGCAGAGGATACCACCAATGACAGCAATGTGGTGGTGGAAGAAACGGAAAAAGCACCTCCGCTGACCCCGGATGGCAACGCCGCTCTGGTGGATGATTTTGGTGGCAACAAGCAGCTCATTACTGTTACCACCAAGGCAGGCAACTATTTTTATATCCTGATCGACAGGGCCAATGAGGATAAAAAGACTGCTGTTCACTTTCTGAACCAGGTGGATGAAGCGGACCTGATGGCGCTGATGGAGGATGGAAAACCCAAAGAGGAGCCGCCTGCGGTGTGCAGTTGCACGAAGAAATGTGAAGCAGGGGCAGTCAATACGGCCTGTCCGGTCTGTGTAACTGATAAGAGTAAATGTACGGGAAAAGCACCGGAACCTCCGGCAGAAACATCGGAGCCGGAAAAAGAGAAGCCTGCCGGACTGAACCCGGCTGCTCTGATCCTTCTACTGGCTCTGCTGGGCGGCGGTGGCGTATTTGCCTACTTGAAGCTCGTTAAGAATAAGTCTAAGACCAAGGGCAATGACAGTCTGGACGATTATGATTATGGCGAGGAAGATTCCGAGGAATGGGAAACCGAGGATGAGGAGTCGGACGAGCCTGACGCTGACGGGGGCAGCACAGAAGAAGATGACGAGGACAGCGTGAAATGACCCGTTTCACAGACAGTCCCTATGAACGCATGATGACACGCAGGCCGGAGGGCGGGAAGGAAACTTCCCGTCCTCCTTCTTTGCCCAAAAGCCACCCCTGTTATGGCTGCGGGAATTATGGAAGCCCCTGCGTAGGTGTCTGCCACCGGGAAATGTCCCGATGGCTCAAGGAGAGGAGGAACCATCATGGCTCAGTATAAATTGGTAATTGCCGAAAAACCATCGGTTGCACAAAGTCTGGCTGCGGTGATCGGCGCAACTGCCCGTAAGGACGGGTATCTGGAGGGAAGCGGCTGGCGTGTCAGCTGGTGCGTGGGCCATCTGGCCGGTCTTGCGGATGCAGACAGCTATGACCCCAAGTACGCCAAGTGGCGATATGACGACCTGCCTATCCTGCCGGAGCATTGGCAGATGGTGGTGGGCAAAGATAAAAAGAAGCAGTTTGATATTCTCAAAAAGCTGATGAACGCTCCGGATGTGACGGAAGTGGTAAATGCCTGTGATGCCGGACGCGAGGGCGAGCTGATCTTCCGCAGCGTCTACGAGCTGGCAGGCTGCCAAAAGCCCATGAAACGCCTCTGGATTTCTTCGATGGAGGACTCCGCCATAAAGGAGGGCTTTGCAAACCTGCGCCCCGGTGTGGACTATGACGGACTTCGGGATGCTGCCCTCTGCCGTGCCAAGGCCGACTGGCTGGTGGGGATCAATGCCACAAGACTTTTTTCCGTGCTGTACCACCGCACCCTCAACATCGGGCGCGTGATGTCCCCAACCCTGGCGCTCATTGTCCAGCGAGAAGCTGAGATCGACACCTTTAAGCCAGTTCCCTTTTATACCGTGGCGCTGGAGCTGCCCGGTCTTACCGTATCCGGGGAGCGCATGGCGGATAAGGCTGCTGCCGAGCAGCTGAAAGAAGCCTGTCAGGGTGCAGCTGCCACAATCAAAAAGGTGGAGTGCAAGGAAAAGTCCGAAAAGCCGCCTGCCCTCTATGACCTGACTACTCTGCAAAGAGATGCCAACCGCCTGCTTGGATTTACAGCCCAGCAGACCTTGGACTATTTGCAAAGCCTATATGAAAAGAAGCTCTGTACCTATCCCCGTACTGACAGCCGCTATCTGACCGGTGATATGGCAGACAGCCTGCCGGTGCTGGTGAATCTGGTTGCCAATACTATGCCTTTTCGCAAAGGAATCGCCATTACCTGTGACTCCCATGCGGTCATCAACGATAAGAAAGTAACTGACCACCACGCAGTAATCCCTACCAGAAATCTCAAGGATGCAGACCTTTCTGCCCTTCCTGCGGGAGAAAAAGCAGTGCTGGAGCTGGTGGCCCTGCGCCTGCTGTGCGCCGTGGCCCAGCCCCATATCTATTCGGAAACGGTTGTGATTGCAGCGTGTGCCGGTGGGGAATTTACCGCCAAAGGAAAAACGGTGAAGCACCCCGGATGGAAAGCACTGGAGGACGCTTACCGTGCCAAAACGAAGGATGCAGAGCCGAAAAAAGAGGGTGCAGAGAAAGCCCTGCCGGAGCTGACTGAAGGACAGACCCTTTCGGTTTCTGCGGCAATCGTCAAAGAAGGCAAAAGCAGTCCGCCCCAGCACTTTACGGAGGACACCCTGTTGTCTGCGATGGAGACTGCCGGAAAAGAGGATATGCCGGAGGATGCCGAGCGAAAAGGTCTGGGGACACCGGCCACCCGTGCCGGTATTTTGGAAAAGCTGGTATCTGCCGGTTTTCTGGAACGAAAAAAGAGCAGGAAAACGGTGCAGCTTCTCCCTTCCCACGATGCAGTTTCCCTGATTACCGTTCTGCCGGAACAGCTGCAATCTCCGCTTTTGACTGCCGAGTGGGAGTACCGCCTGGGCGAGATCGAGCGCGGGCAGCTTGCCCCAGAGGAGTTTCTGGACGGGATCAGCACCATGCTGAAAGACCTGGTGGGAACTTATCAGGTCATCAGGGGAACTGAGTACCTGTTCACTCTGCCCCGTGAGGTGGTGGGCAAATGCCCTCGCTGCGGCGGTGAAGTTGCAGAACTGCAAAAAGGCTTCTTCTGTCAGAATGATTCTTGCAAATTTGCAATCTGGAAAAACAACAAATGGTGGGCTGCCAAGAAAAAACAGCCGACCAAAGCTGTGGTGTCTGCGCTGCTGAACGATGGCCGTGTCCGTGTGACGGGCCTATATTCGGAGAAAACCGGAAAGACCTACGATGCCGCTGTGGTTTTGGAGGATGATGGACAGTACGCCAACTTCAAGCTGGAATTTGACCAGCGGAAAGGAGGCAGCCGATGAAGCTCTCTTTAGTGGAACGGGAAACTATTCTCCTCTATAACCAGGCAGAACCAATGGCTGAGATCTATACTCATGATCCCCGTCTGATGGAGAAGCTGGATCTGCTGGCAAAAAAGCACCCCGACCAGATCACCCGAAAGGACGCCCATAACTTTACCGTCCCCAAGCGGTGTGTATCAGTCCGGGAGCCATATAGCGCAGAACGCCGCAAAGCCGCCAGTGAGCGTGCGAAAGCTGCCGGATACCAGCCCCCTGTGAGAAAGGCCGGCAGTTAAAGGCACATGGCAGAGAATGTATTTGAAGCAGTCAAGCAGTCGGTCAGCACCAGAGATGCGGCAGCGTTTTATGGGATCGAGGTCAAACGAAATGGCATGGCCTGCTGTCCCTTTCACGATGATAAGAACCCAAGCATGAAGGTAGACCAGCGGTTCCACTGCTTTGGCTGCGGTGAAGATGGGGATGTGATCGACTTTACCGCAAAGCTCTTTGACCTCTCCCCAAAAGAAGCGGCGGAGAAACTGGCACAGGACTTTGGCCTGATCTATGACAGTCAGGCCCCTCCCCGTAGGAGATATGTCCGGCAGAAAACAGAGGCACAAAAGTTTCGGGAGGACCGGCAGCGGTGTTATCGCGTACTGTCCGATTATTACCATCTGCTGAAAAAATGGGGAATCGACCATTCTCCCCAGACACCGGAGGAAGAACTGCACCCCCGTTTTGTGGAAGCAATCCAGAAGAAAACCTATGTGGAGTACCTGCTGGACCTTTTTCTTTATGAAAGTGAAGAAGAACAAAAGGCATGGATTGCAGAACACACAGCAGAAATCACACACTTGGAAAGGAGATTGAAAATCATGGCTGAGAACAAACCCACCAACCGAGAGCGGCTAAGGGAAATTACAGATGGCATTGAGCAGGGGATCAAGGAACTGTTTGAGAGTGAAAAGTATATGCGCTATCTGTCCGTCATGTCCCGCTTCCACCGCTATTCGGTAAACAACACCATGCTCATCTATATGCAGAAGCCGGACGCTACATTGGTAGCCGGATACAATAAGTGGAAAGACCAGTTTGAGCGTCATGTAAAAAAGGGCGAGCATGGCATTACCATCATCGCCCCCACACCGTACAAGAAGAAAATCGAGGAGCAGAAGCTGGACCCAGATACCAAGGCTCCGATTCTGGATAAAGACGGAAAGATCGTTACAGAGGAAAAAGAAATCGAGATTCCCATGTTTCGCCCTGTCAAGGTCTTTGATGTGAGCCAGACCGACGGGAAACCTTTGCCTGAGCTTGCTTCCTCCCTTTCCGGCAATGTGCCAAATTATGAGGCATTCATGGAGGCTCTGCGCCGCAGTGCGCCGGTGCCGATCACTTTTGAAGCAATGGCCGCCGATACGGACGGCTATTTTTCTGCCGTTCATCAGAAAATTGCCATTCGTCAGGGCATGAGTGAGGTGCAGACGGTTTCGGCCACGGTTCATGAGATTGCCCACAGTAAGCTCCATGACCCTAAAAAATATGAAATGCTACCGTCATGGAAGGTTGTGCTGGAGAGTGAAGGTGGAACCAAGCATGATTTCAAGCTGGATTTTGCCACAGAAAAAGAAGCTGAACAGTTTGCTTCTGATATGGATTGGCGCTATGTGGACGAAAATCAGTTTGAATGGCGTCTTGCAGTTGAGGAAGATCCAACCGCAGAAAAACAGGCAATCAAAAATCGCCACACGGAGGAAGTGGAGGCTGAAAGCATCTCCTATGCAGTCTGCAAGTATTTTGGCATTGAGACCGGAGAAAACAGCTTCGGCTATATTGCCAGCTGGAGTCAGGGCAAGGAACTGAAAGAGCTGAGAGCCAGTTTGGAGACCATCAATAAGACCTCCGGCACTTTGATCTCTGACATTGAGCGCCACTATAAGGAAATCTGCAAAGAGCGTGGAATTGACCCCAATGCAAAAAAAGAGCCGGAAATGGCGGTTCTTGATGCGGAGGCAAACCAGCAGGAGGCTTTGTTTCTAATTGACGATGCCACCTATCTTCATATCCAGCCCTGTGACAGCGGATGGGACTACACCCTTTACGATGCCGCGTCCATGAAAGAGCTGGATGGTGGTCAGCTGGACGCACCGGAGCTTTCCCGCATGAAGGCAGTTCTCCAGATTTGTGATGACAACGATTTGGGCAGAGACTCTGTAAAATACGCACCGTTGTCCATGATCGAGACCTTGCAGGAAGCTGCCTACCAGCAGATGCAGACAGAGGCCAGTCAGATGACTGCTTCTTCCCAGCTGCCGGAGGCACAGGAGCAGGCGCTGGATGAATACCCAACGCCGGATGAGCAGGTCTCCACACCGGATATGCAGAAATACGGCTACTCTTATGACGGGATGCTCCCTGTTACCAGAGAACGGGCGCTGGAACTGGATGCCGCCGGTTTGACCGTCTATGTGCTGCATGAGGACAATACGGAGAGCATGGTGTTTGACCCGCAGGAGATCATGGATCATGGCGGCCTTTTCGGTGTGGACCGTGAGGAATGGGAGAAAAGCCCTCAGTTCCACGAAAAGGTCATGGAGCGTCAGGAACATCAGCAGGAACGAGAACAGGCATTTCTCTCCCAGAACAGAGATTGCTTTGCCATCTATCAGGTAAGCCGTGACGATCCGCAGAATGTGCGCTTTATGAATCTGGACTGGTTAAAGTCCCATGGCATTTCCATAGACCGCAGCAATTATGACCTCATTTACACCGCTCCGCTGAGTGAGTCTGGCACTGTGCCGGAGCAGCTGGAAAAACTCTATCAGCAATTCAATCTGGAAAAACCCGTAGACTTTCACAGTCCCTCCATGAGCGTCAGCGACATCGTTGCGATCAAGCAGGACGGTAAGGTATCCTGTCATTACTGCGACAGCGTTGGTTTTACCCAGATCCCCGGATTCCTGCCGGAAAATCCGCTGAAAAATGCAGAGATGGCCGTAGAGGACGATTACGGCATGATCGACGGCATCATCAACAATGGTGCAAAAGAGCCTACGGTGGCAGAGCTGGAACAGCAGGCCCGAAGCGGTCAGCCCATTTCCCTGATGGACTTGGCTGACGCCGTTCATTGGGAGGAACGGGAAAAGAAAAAATCCGTTGTGGATCAGCTGAAAAACCAGCCCAAAGCAGAACACAAAAAGACAGCGCAAAAAAAGAGCGCAGAAAGGGAGATTTGATATGGGAAACTTTACTTTTGAGGAAATGAACCTGATGTGCATTTACAATACCGGCAGCCGTACCGGGCTGATCGACAGCCTGCGTGAAATGCGCGGCGAGCTTTCGCCGGAGGAAACGGAACTGAGGGAGCTGACCGACAGTGCCCTTACGAAGCTCTGTGCGATGACCGATGAGGACTTCTCTCAGCTGGAGCTGTACCCGGATTTTGACCAGTAAACACCATAACCGCAGGGATGGGGTGGCAATTTGCCACCCCACCTTTTACCCCAAAACTGAAAGGAGGACAGAATACCATGCCAACCAAAGCTGAACTATAT
>JAGBEM010000082.1 GCA_017936985.1 Oscillospiraceae bacterium | reverse complement strand
ATACCGCCGGATTTTTCCATCAGGTAGATGACTGCGCCGGTGATCAGGATGGAGCCGATGATCAGGGTGTTGCCCTGACTCATGGAGCCGGCAATGGAATAGATGGCGTTGTTGATGCCTTCAATGGGGGCACCGCCGCACAGCACCAGGCTGCCGGTGAGAATGCCGATGAGCAGGGAGATGAAGACGTTCTTGGTGGTCAGGGCCAAGATGATCGTCAGCAGCGGGGGAACGAGTGACCAAAATCCGAGTTCCATAGGTTACCTCCAATATATATTTTCTAAAAATTTCCTTTTACTTTCGGACCGCCTTGCCGCAATTGTTTTTCACGATCCGGCAATCCTTTGCCGCGATCTGACCGCCGATCAGCACATAATCGATGCCTGTGGGAGGCAGGACCGGTTCAGAGAAGGTGGCACCGTCGGTGATCTTTTCGTAGTCGAAAATGGTGATGTCTGCGTCTGCACCCACATTCAGCCGGCCCTTGTTGGTAAGCCCCAACCGCTTGGCAGGCATGGCGGTCATCTTTTCGATGGCATCGTAAAGGCTTAAATTGCCCTTCCGGGAAAACTCTGCCAGGAACCGGGGGAAAGAGCCGGAAGCCCGGGGGTGACCCTGTCCGTTATTCAGCAGACCGTCACTGCCCAGCATCACAGCCGGATGCCGGAATGCCAGATGCACATCCTCTTCCTTCATCACATAGCATACGGTGATGCACTCCGGGAAATCCCGGCGGATCTCATCGAAGGTTTCCTTGGTGGCCCGCTGGCCCTTGTATTTTCCCTCGGAAAATTCCAGCACACTGTAGTCACAGTGATAGCGCTCCAGCCAGCCCGGGTCATAGGTGGGGGTGCCGATCCGGGTGGAGAAGGCGAAATAGGGATAGCAGTCCATAGCAATGTCCAGACCGCCCAGCTTATAGTTGTCGATCTGCTGCAGCACAGCCTCCATCTGGCCAAAACCGCCCATGGAGCCGATGTGGGAGATCTGTACGGGAATACCGTAGGTAACACCTGCAGCGCAAAATTCGTCGATGGCATCAAAAATGCCGTCTGCATCGTCCCGCACATGGGAGCTGATCAGTTTGCTGTCTTTTTGGCAGCAGGCTGCTGCCCGGAAAAACTCGTCCTTGTTAGCACCCGGAACATACCGAAGTCCAAAGGAAACACCGACACAGCCCTGCTCCAGAGCGGTGTGGATCATGTTTTCCATAGTGCACTTCTGTTCCTCGGTGGCTTGGGCGTAAATGTCTGCAGCACCGGCGGCCTTTCGGAAATACTCGTGACCGGCGAACATGACCATGTTCACAGGTGCGCCGTCCCGATCCACCAGTTCCAGATATTTTACAGGGTCGTACACATTGATGCCGCAGTTGCCGCCGGTGGCGGTGGTGACACCCATGCGCAGCATGGAATTGGCAATGTCGAAGTCGATCTTGCCGTCTTCACCCACAGGATCTTCATGCATATGGATGTCGATAAAACCCGGGGAAACGATCTTGCCGGTGGCATCGATGGTTTCATCAGCGCTCACCATGCCGGTACCCACCCAGGCGATTTTGCCGTCTTCGATCAGCAGATTCAGCTTGCTGTTGACCCGGTTGGCAGGGTCTATGACATGACCGCCGTAGATCAGGGTTTTCATGCAGAGCCCTCCCTTAGCTTTTGAATAAAGGCTTCCAGCCTGTCCAGTCCCTTTTTCAGCTCTTCGTTGCTGTAGCAATAGGAAAGGCGAATGTGCGTATTTGCGCCGAAGCATTCACCGGGCACAGCGGCAACCTTACCCTCCCGGATCATCCGGGTGCAAAATTCCGCAGAGCCGATACCAAATTCCGAAATGTCCGGGAATACGTAGAATGCACCCTCCGGGGCAGGATAGGGAAGCCCCATATCCGTCAGCCGTTTACAGACATATTCCCTGCGCTGCCAGTAGATTTCCCGCATAGGCGCTGGATCTGTCTGCAGAGCGGCCACGGCAGCTTCCTGCAGAAAAGTGGGTACGGCAGTGATGGTCGCCGCGCTTAAGAGCAGCAGCCGATCCATTACATATTCGGGGCAAACCAGATAACCGATCCGCCAGCCGGTCATGGCGTAGGGCTTTGAGAAGCTCTGGCACAGCAGCAGCTGATCTTTCAGCTGTGCATCCAGGCTCAGATCCGGGCAATCGCCGTAGGAAAGCTGATTGTACACATTGTCGCACAGCACGAAAATGGGCTTACCCAACACCGCCTGCTTCACATTTTCCAGACTTTCCCGGTTCAGAACTGTTCCGGTAGGGTTGCAGGGAGAGTTCAGGATAATGGCCTTGGTTTTTGGGGTAATGGCGGCGTTCAGGGCGTCCTGGGTGATCTGAAAGCCGGTTTTGGAAATATCCAGCCGGACGGTTTTCGCACCGGCAACGGTGGCGATAGTCTCATACAGACCGAAGCCCGGGGTGGGCACGATGATCTCCTCGCCGGGGTTCAAAATGCCCAGCAGTGCGGTAAACAGTGCCTGGCAGGCACCGATGGTGATCAGCACCTGATCGGGATTTGTCGCATTGCCCCGGTTTGTTTCGTAGTCTGCCACTGCCTGCCGCAAAGAAGCGGACCCTTGGTTGGGGGCATAGTGGGTCATATCCGCCTGCAAAGCGGCAATGGCCGCATTTTTAATGACTTCCGGCGTGTCAAAATCCGGCTCGCCGATGGTCAGCATGGCGCAATCCGGTGTCTGCCGGGCCAGATTGGTGTAGACCCGGATCTGGCTGCGCGTTAAAGTCAAAAGATTGGAATTTAATGGAATCATTGGAAATTCTCCGCCAATTCCGCAAAGAAATCGGCGCCTTTCAAAAGGATCTGTTCATCAAAGTTAAAATTGTCCGCGTGGAGCGCCGGTGTGTCACCGGTACCCAGGAAGAAAAACACGCCGGGCAGCTTTTTCTGATACCAGGAAAAATCTTCGGTGATCATGCTGGGGGCATCCAGCTCGCTAAAACGGACACATTTGCGCACCCGGTCGTAAAGGTCGCCGGGGTTGATCACTGCGGGGTACCCGTCATTCATGTGGATCTTCACGGAGCAGCCGGTGGCAGCTTCGATCTTCTTGCCAATAGCCAGCAGTCCATCCCGAAGGGAGAAGAATACCTCGTCGTGGAAAGCCCGGAGGCTACCCTCCAAATGGGCTGTGGCGGCCAGGGCGTTGCGCACCGTGCCGCTTTCCAGTTTGCCGAATTTCAGCAGGCGGAAGATGTGCCGGGGCAGAGCCTGTTCCATAGCAGTGGCTTTGGCGTAAAATTCCACAGCAGCTGCCATCGCATCGATCCCCTCTGCCGCTTTGGCAATGTGGGCGGACTTGCCGGATATGTCCACTGTGACCTCGCAGGAGCGGCTCATCATTTCCTCCCGGCGGCTGGCAATGGCACCTGCAGTAAGACCGGGCCACAAATGCAGGGCAAAGATAGCCTTTACGCCGTAGGTTGCAAAAATGCCGGTGTCACAAATGTCCTTAGCGCCGCCGGTGGTTTCCTCCGCTGGCTGGAATATCAGAAGTACATTGTGTTTCAGAGCCTTTTTCTTGCTGAGCCGTCTGGCCAGCTCCAGCAAGATCGCCATGTGGCCGTCGTGACCGCAGGCGTGCATTTGCCCCGGATGCTCGGATGCAAAGGGAAGACCTGTATTTTCCCGGATGGGCAGCGCATCGGCATCGCTGCGAAAAGCCAGAGCCTCTGCCGCACCAAAATCAAACCAGGCGCACAGCGCGCCCTCCATGGGAGAGAAGACCCGGCAGTTCAGCGGTTCCAGAGCGCTTTTCAGATATTCCATTGTCTTTGACAGCTGCCGGTCCAGCTCCGGGATCCGGTGCAGTGCCCGGCGATCTTGTGCGATCTGCATGGCTTCGCCTCCTTTTTTCGTTATTATAGAGCATTTTTTTCTGAGTGTCAATTTCTGCACTTGTGTTTTTGGGGAAATGGTGATACCATGTTAGCAATCAACGAAAAAGAGGAGATACCTATGGATGCACAGCAGATCATTGAATATATCCGCACCTCAGAGAAAAAGACCCCGGTAAAGGTCTATGTCTGGGAAAAAGCCCCTGTTGCTTTTCCCAACTGCCGGGAGTTCCCCGGCGGCTGCTCCGGCTGCAAGATCGTCTTCGGCGACTGGAAGGACGTGAAACCTGTGCTGGAGAATAACGAATTTGCCTATGTAGAGATCGAAAACAACTGCCGCAATTCGGCCATCCCCATGCTGGACATGAAGGATATCCCTGCCCGGATCGAGCCCGGCGCAGTGATCCGGGAACAGGTGGAAATCGGCAAGAATGCTGTGATCATGATGGGCGCTGTCATCAACATCGGTGCGGTCATCGGAGAAGGCACCATGATCGATATGGGTGCCATTCTGGGCGGCCGTGCAACAGTTGGTAAAAATTGCCATGTAGGTGCCGGTGCAGTGTTGGCAGGTGTGATCGAGCCGGCCTCCGCTACTCCGGTGATCGTGGAGGATAATGTACTGATCGGTGCCAACGCAGTGGTTATTGAGGGCTGCCGTGTTGGTCATGATGCGGTGGTAGCCGCCGGCGCGGTGGTCGTGGAGGATGTAGCGCCCAACACGGTGGTGGCAGGCTGTCCTGCCCGGGTCATCAAGATCAAGGATGAAAAGACAGCTTCCAAGACCGCGCTGGTAGATGCCCTGCGGCAACTGTAAAACAAAAAGGAAAGCGGCAGCCATGGGCTGCCGCTTTTGCTATTTAAGAAATGCGCTTCGCGATCACAACGAACCGTCCGTTGTCCAGAGTATATTCACAGGTGGAAAGGGTGATCAGCTTGTCGCCGTACTGAGCGGTGATGCCGGTGTCGTAGTAGGCAAGGCTCTTGGCGGTGGCAATGAACTGGTCAAACTCCTCCGGAGAATTGGCATCCACAAACAGGTGGTAGGAGAAACCCTCACCAAAGTTGGCGCTGGTCTTGAAGGAAGCGATGACCTGATAGGTGTGCCGCTCGTACAGGGTGTCAAAGTAGACATACTGATGGGTTTCCCAGAAGGATTTCCTCCGGTAACCGTCCAACGCGGCGAACATAGTGCCGTTTTTCATGTGATGGCCGTAGATGGTCAGATTATCCGAGGGGGCAAACACATCGCACGCTTCCCGGACATAGATAGCACCGTAGGCGCTGACTCTGCGCTCAAAGGTACGTTCCAGATAGTAGTTGGCATTGTCCGGCGAGGTTTGCATCACAGGGTAATTGACCTTGGTATCGGGAATGCTGATCCAGCCAACCAGGTCCTGGTTCTGATCATAAAAAGGCTGTAGCTCCGGAAGAATGGTGGGCTCGGTAGGTGCCGGCGGTTCTGTGGAAACAGAGGGGTCAGTCACTTCCGTATTTTCAGTAGAGTCCGTAGAGGAAGTATCTTCGGTAGACTCAGTGCTTTCTGTGATGGCCGGACGGGAGGGGGGTACATATTGCCCCTGCAGATCGCCGTATTCACTGCCGGCTCGGGCAGAGTCGATCAGATAATCGGCAATGTAGATGGCACTGAAAATGAACACCAGTCCGAAAAATGCCAGCAGTACATAATAGAGGATCCGGAACAGGATCTTCTTTGTTTTTTTCTTTCTTTCTTCATCCATGGGAATGCGTCCTTTCGTCAGGGGAATACAGCAATATGATACTGAATTTGCCAGAAAAAGTAAAGACCTTTTTTGGAAGTGCGCGACTTGATGACATTTGTCTCCGAGGCATAAAAAACTAATTGCAATTCAGCAGAAAGGATGCTAAAATAGACCCATTCTTACGCAAGGTAATTCTGCAAAAGGAGTGAAACGCTATGATCACAAGAGAAGTTTGCCAGAAAGTTTTGAGCAAAGCCGTGTCCACTGGCGCGGATTATGCGGAAATTTTCGCGGAAAACACAGTTAACCATTCTATCAATATGATCGCAAGCAAGGTCGATGCCATTAAAGATGCGGTGATCGCCGGTGCGGCAGTCCGGGTCTACAAGGGGCTGCGCAGCGTCATGGCTTCCACCGTGGATACCAGTGAAGCCGGTCTTTTGCGTTGCGCCGAGCAGGCCGCTGAGGCTCTTGGCCAAGGCACTACCGAGATCGATATTGTTCTGAAGGAACGCCTTTTTGGCGACATCCATCCTGTCAAGATCGCCCCCTCCAGCGTGAGCAACAAGGAAAAGGTGGCCATTTTGAAGGACGGCTACTTTGCCGCCAAGGATTATGATGCCTCCATCACTCAGGTCAGCGGTACGCTGTTGGATGTGGATCATAACATCCTCATCGCCAATTCCGAGGGCATCTATGCCCAGGATCGCCAGATCCGCACCCGGATCTCCATCAATGCCGTGGCGGACAAGGGTGACGGTGCCCAGACCGGCTCCTGCGCGCCCGGCCGCCGGATGGGTCTGGAGATGTTTGACATGATCGACCCCAAGAATGTGGGTATCCACGCAGCCAAGCAGGCGGTGACCATGGCCGGTGCCGGCTATTGCCCCGCAGGTGTTATGCCTGTCGCCATCGACAACGGCTTCGGCGGCGTTATCTTCCACGAGGCCTGTGGCCACTCTCTGGAGGCATCCAGCGTAGCTTACGGACGCAGCCAGTTTGTTGGCAAGCTGGGCGAAAAGATCGCAAACGAAAAGGTTACTGCCATCGACGACGGCACCATCGCCAACGCCTGGGGCTCCATCAACATCGATGACGAAGGCACACCGGCACAGAAGAATGTGCTCATCGAAAACGGTGTCCTGAGATCCTACATGATCGACAAGATGGGCGGCCGCCGGATGGGCATGGCCTCCACCGGCAATTCCCGCCGCCAGAGCTACGCCTACACCCCCACCTCCCGTATGACCAATACTTACATTGCGCCGGGTTCCGACAAGAATGAGGATATCATCGGCTCCATCGAGTATGGCCTGTACGCCAAGGAAATGGGCGGCGGCTCTGTTAACCCTGTTACCGGTGAGTTTAACTTCTCCGTCAACGAGGGCTATATGGTCCGCAACGGCAAGATCTGCGAGCCTGTCCGAGGCGCTTCTCTGGTGGGTAAGGGCAGCGAGGTCATCCAGAATATCGATATGGTAGGCACCGAGCTGGATATGGGCCAGGGTATGTGCGGCTCTTCCAGCGGCAGCGTTCCCACCAATGTAGGTCAGCCCATGATCCGGGTATCTACCATCACCGTCGGCGGCAGATAAGGAGGGAAAGATTATGGATTTTAATGCTTTCAAGGAAGCGGTTATCGCCAAGTGTGCCCAGATGGGCATCACCGAGTACGAGCTTTATTACCAGAATGCCGAATCTACCAGCATCGGCGCATTCCAGCATGAGATCAACCAGTTTACCTGCTCTACTGAGGGCGGTGTGTGCTTCCGCTGCATCGTCGGCGGTAAGATGGGTTATGCCTCCACCGAGGACTTAAGCCCCCAGCAGGCAGCTTCTGTGGTGGAGAAGGCGGTGGACAATGCCACCGTACTGGAAGCAGAGGAGCAGGTGTTCCTTTGCGAGGGCGGCCAGGAATATGAGCCTCTGGAAGACCGCAGCTATCCGCTGCCCGGTACCGAGGAGATCATCAGCACCGTGCTGTCCACCCAGGATAAGCTCTATGCTGCCAACTCTGCTGTCATTGACGGCAGCCAGACTCAGGGTGTTGCGGAGCGCAGCGAGATCGCCATCTATAACTCCAAGGGTCTTGACCTGCACAGCGTTACCAGTCTGTCCGGTCTGATCGCCGTGGCGGTGGTGACCAACGGCCAGGAAATGGCCAACGATTACCAGGTGAAGCTGGCAAAGCTCAGCACCATCGATACCGATGCGCTGACCCAAAAGGCAGCTGCCACCGCGCTGCAGAAGCTGGGCGGCGACGTAGCTCCCACCGGTCAGTATCCGGTGGTATTCGACCCCGAAGCCATGAGCGACCTGCTGCAGACCTATTCCTCCATCTTCTCTTCGGAAGCTGCCCAGAAGGGTCTGAGCAAGCTGGCAGATCAGGAGGGCAAGGTCATTGCCTCCGATGTGGTCACGCTGGTGGACGATCCGTTCCACCCCACCAATCCCGGCGCCCGGAACTTCGATGCTGAGGGCAGCCCCACCCATTGCAAGAATGTCATTGAAAACGGCGTGTTCAACACACTGCTGTACAACCTAAAGACCGCGGCTGTAGCCGGCAAGAAGACCACCGGTAATGCCTCCAAGGCAGGTTATGCCGGTGCTGTGGGTATCAGCCCCTTCACCATGTATCTGGCCCCCGGCGAACTGAGCGAGGACGCACTGATCGCCAAGGCAGGCGAGGGTGTGTACATCAACTCCCTGGGCGGTCTGCACGCCGGTGCCGATCCCATTTCCGGTGACTTCTCTCTGCAAAGTAGCGGTTTTATGATCCGGGGCGGCAAGAAAGCGGAGTATGTGAAGTCCTTTACCGTAGCCGGTAATTTCTATGAGATGCTGAAGAACATCACCTGTGTTGCCTCCAATCTGGAGATGCCCGGTATGTCCAGCTTCGGCTCTCCCAGCGTGCTGGTTCAGGGCCTGTCCATCGCTGGTAAATAATTCTCCATACAATATAGACAAATACAGGCACAGCGGACAAGCCGCTGTGCCTGTATTTTGCCAAATTTGCAAGTTCGACAAAAAAGAATTGCATTTTCTATTGCGTTAGCCCAGGTTCTGTGGTAAAATACCGGCATAATTGCTTGCAGACTTGCAGTTTTTCAAGGAGGTAATGTCAAATGAGCTATATTGATGAGACTTTGCAAAAGGTGATCGACCAGAACCCCAACCAGCCGGAATTTCACCAGGCGGTGAAGGAAGTTCTGGAATCTCTGCGTCCGGCCATCGAGCGCAACGAAAAAGAGTACCGCCGGGAGGCTCTGCTGGAGAGGCTGACCAATCCGGACCGGATGATCCTCTTCCGGGTCACCTGGGTGGATGATAACGGCAATGTCCAGGTCAATAACGGCTACCGCGTCCAGTTCAACAACGCCATCGGCCCCTACAAGGGCGGCATCCGGCTGCACCCCAGCGTCAACCAGAGCATTATGAAGTTCCTGGCCTTTGAGCAGACCTTCAAAAATTCTCTTACCGGACTGCCCATCGGCGGCGGCAAGGGCGGCTCTGACTTTGATCCCAAGGGCAAGTCTGACAGGGAGATCATGGCATTCTGCCAGAGCTTCATGACGGAGCTGTATAAGTATATCGGTGCGGATACCGACGTACCTGCCGGCGATATTGGCGTGGGTGCCCGGGAGATCGGCTACCTGTACGGCCAGTATAAGCGGATCCGGGGCGTTTACGAGGGTGTGCTTACCGGTAAGGGCCTGTCCTACGGTGGCAGTCTGGCTAGAAAAGAAGCCACTGGCTACGGCCTGCTGTATCTGACCGAGGAAATGCTCAAGTGCAACGGCCATAGCCTGGCAGGCAAGACCGTTGCGGTGTCCGGTGCCGGTAATGTGGCGACCTATGCCATCCAGAAGGCCTGGCAGCTGGGCGCAAAGCCTGTGACCTGCTCCGATTCCTCCGGCTGGATCTACGATCCCGAGGGCATCGATGTGGCGCTTTTGAAGGAAGTCAAGGAAGTCAAGCGGGCCAGACTGACCGAGTATGCCGCCGCAAGACCCTCTGCTCAGTATCATGCAGGCAAGGGCGTGTGGAGCGTCAAGTGCGACGTGGCGCTGCCCTGTGCTACTCAGAATGAGCTGCAGCTGGAGGATGCCAAAATGCTGGTAGCCAACGGCTGTATGGCAGTTGCTGAGGGTGCCAATATGCCCACGACCCTGGAAGCCACCAAGTACCTGCAGGAAAGCGGCCTGCTGTTCTGCCCGGGCAAGGCGGCAAACGCCGGCGGCGTAGCCACCTCTGCGCTGGAAATGAGCCAGAACTCCGAGCGTCTTTCCTGGAGCTTTGAGGAAGTGGACGCAAAGCTCAAGGGCATCATGGTCAATATTTTCCACAATGTGGACAATGCCGCCAGAGAGTATGGTCACGAGGGTGACTATGTGGTGGGCGCGAATATTGCAGGTTTCCTGAAGGTCTGCGATGCCATGCTGGCCCAGGGTGCACTTTAAAGCAAAATATAAAGTAAGCCCCCGGCACTTGCCGGGGGCTTGTTGCGTTTATAGCTTGTATTTTTCCTGGTATGCATCAAACTGGGCCGCAAAATCCGGATTCTCCTTTTTCAGGGCATGATTGGTTTCGTGGATGTTTCGGTTGTGGTGGCTCAGATCAATGACTGCGCCGGCCAGATTGGCACAGTGGTCACTGATACGCTCCAGTCCGGTCAGCAGATCCAGCCAGACAAAGCCGGTCTCGATGCTGCAGCTGCCCTGTTGCAGCCGAAGCACATGGGAAGAACGAAGAGCATCTTTCAGATCGTCAATGACCTCTTCCAAGGGCTCCACCTGCCTTGCCAGAGGCAGATCATTTTCCAGAAATGCCCGGAAGGAAATGTCGATGATCTCGCTGACAGCGCCGGTGAGCACCGCTATCTCCTTTTTAGCCGACTCCGTAAAGACGGCTTTCTTGTCGAACATTTCCTTGGCGGACTCCATCATGTTCCGGCAGTGATCGCCGATCCGCTCCAAGTCTCCGATGGCTTTCAGCAGCGCCGCGGCTTCCATGTGATCGTCCTCGCTGAGTTCCAAGGAGCTGAGCTTTACCAGATAGCTTCCCAGAATGTCTTCGTAATGGTCTGTCAGCTTTTCGCCCTTACGAATGGCAGTTTCCAACTCCGGGGTGTAGCCAGACAGGATCTGCACGCCCTGCAGATAGGTCTTTTTGGTAGCCTCCGCCATATCGCCGGTGACCTTGCGGCACTGCTCCAGCGCAACGGCAGGAACTGCCATCAGGTTTTCGTCCAGCTCAGCAGGTTTTTCCTCTTCGTCCGTATCGGGCACCAGCTTGCAGACCAGCTTTTCCAGTAGCTTGGAGCAGGGCAGCAGAAGTGCGGTGCATACGATGTTAAAAATGGTGTGACATACGGCAATGCCAAAATGGGTAGCACTTTCGCTCAGGATCGCTGGCGCCAGCAGCAGATCCACCAGCACAAATATGATCAGACAGGCGACTGTACCCAAAATATTAAACAGCAGATGGACAAAAGCGGCGCGCCGTGCGTTTTTGGTGGTACCCACAGAAGAAAGGATCGCCGTGATGCAGGTGCCGATATTCTGACCCATAATGATAGGTATGGCAGCGGCATAGCTGACCTGCCCGGTGGAGGACAGTGCCTGCAGAATACCCACAGACGCGGAGCTGGACTGGATAATGGCAGTCAGCACCGCACCGGCCAGCACGCCCAAAATGGGATTGGTAAATAGCAGGAACAGCTGCTGGAACTGAGGCACGTCCTTCAGCCCTTCCACCGCGCCGGACATGGCATCCATACCGAACATCAGGGTAGCAAAGCCCAGCAGGATCATGCCGGTGTCCTTTTTCTTGCTGCTTTTCAGGAACATATAAAAGATGATACCGATCAGTGCCAGCACTGGCGTAAAGGAAGTGGGCTTGAGCAGCTGCACGAACAGATTGCTGCCCTCAATGCCGCCAAGGCTTAAGATCCAGCTGGTGACAGTGGTGCCCACATTGGCACCCATGATCACATTGATAGCCTGGGCCAGGGTCAGCAGCCCGGAATTGACAAAGCCAACAACCATAACGGTGGTGGCAGAGGAGCTTTGGATCACCGCGGTGACGCCTAGTCCGGTGAGAAAACCTGCGGCCTTGTTGGAGGTCAGTTTGCCCAGCAGTGTGCGTAAGCTGCTACCGGCCCGGCGCTCCAGAGCCTCGCCCATGATATTCATGCCGAACAGGAACAGGCACAGGCCACCGATCATCGTCAGTATGTCAAAAATATCCATATTTAGATTTTCCTTTCGTGGATTCTACATATTATTATAGCGGATGTATGCCGATTATCAAGATTTAAAATTTATTTTGAAGACAAAGCTGCATCAATGAATAGTATAGCCTATTGTCTGTGGCCCTAGCCGAAATTGACAAATGTTGCAAACAGCCTGCAGCAGGAGGCCATAGTCTTAGCAATGTGCACAAAAACACAGGAATTAAATTGTATGGAAAGTAGAATCTAAAAAAACCGCAAAAAAAGGGGTGCAAAATCAAAACAAAAGTTGTATGATATGTGAGCGGGTTGCGCAAGCGGTAAACCAAAATCTGCTTCTCTTAGAAACTTTTAGCAAAGTTACACCTATTTTTTCAGAATTTGGCAGATTAGCGCTGCGGATCACACCGCGAGAAAATGAAAAAGCAAAAAGGGGATCCCCTTTTTCCATGTTCTCTTTGGAGAACATGATGCCATTTTGGCTTTAACAGCGCAAGCTGTTGAGCATATACATTAAATTTTAAACAACTAGGAGGAAAACAAAATGAAGAAGATCATTGCTATGCTGCTGGCTTGCATGATGATCGTCGGCCTGTTTGCCGCCTGCACTCCCGCAGATTCCGGCACTGAGGTCGAGAAGGTCACTCTGACTGTCTGGGGTCCCAGCGAAGATCAGGATCCTGCAACCGGTAAGTGGCTGCAGACCATGTGCGAGAAGTTCAACGCTGCTCACCCCGAGTGGGACATCACCTTTGAGTACGGTGTCTGCGGCGAGAACGATGCTGCTACCAAGGTTACCAACGACGTTTCCGCTGCTGCTGACGTCTTTATGTACGCCAGTGACCAGCTGGGCACCCTGATGAATGCTCAGGCTCTGGCTCAGTTCGGCGGCGCAAACCTGGACGCCATCAAGGCTAACAACTCCGACGCTATGGTCAACACTGTTACTTACACCGACGGCGGCGTTTACGGCGTTCCCTTCAGCCCCAACACCTGGTTCCTGTACTACAACAAGAACACCTATACTGCAGAGGATGTCAAGTCCCTGGAGAAGATGCTGGAGAAGGGCAAGGTCGCTTTCAACATCGGCGATGCTTGGTACCTGGCTGCTTTCTATGTTGCTAACGGCGGCACTCTGTTCGGAGCTACCGGCACCGATGCCAAGGCTGGCATCCAGTTCGGCGGCGCGAACGGCGAAGCTGTTACCAACTACCTGGTTGACCTGGTCAACAACCCCAACTTCATCAACGACAAGGACAACAACGTCGGCCTGGGCCTGATGGCTTCCGGCGGCTGTGACGCTTACTTCTCCGGCACCTGGAAGGCTGCTGACACCAAGGCCGCTCTGGGCGACAACTACGCTGCCGCTCAGCTGCCCACTATCACCATCAACGGTGAGCAGAAGCAGCTGCGCTCCTTCGCCGGCTCCAAGGCTATCGGCGTCAACCCCAACTGCAAGAACCAGAAGGTCGCTACCGCTCTGGCAGTGTTCCTGGGTTCCGAAGAGGCTCAGCTGGCTCACTATGAGCTGCGCGGTGTGGCTCCCTGCCATCCCAAGCTGGCTGCTAACGAGAAGATCGCTTCCGATCCCGCTGTAGCTGCTCAGACTGCAACTGTTGCCAACACTTCCATCGCTCAGCCCTCCATCCCCGAGATGGGCAGCTACTGGACTCCCGCTGGCAACTTCGGCGGCGAGCTGGGCAACAAGACCATCACCCATGAGAATGCCAAGGATAAGACTGATGCTTTCCAGAAGGCTATCAACGGTGGTCTGTAATCTGAATCGTATTACGATCTAACCGCTTAAAGGAAATCTGGCGGCGGCCGGAGTATTCTGGCCGCCGCATTTCCCTCTTTTTGTGTATAGAAGGCGGGAGTGCTTTTTCTAAAGAGAAAAGGTAGTCCCGCACTCTGTGCGAAGCGTATTTGTTATGAAGGGAGACGGAAATATGTCAAATGCTTTGACAAAAGCAGCTGCAGTGCGGAACAAAGCAAACAAGTTTTCTTTGGGAAGCGCCTTGAAAAACGGCGGTGTGATCGCCTGGCTGTCCTGCCTTGTGATGGGTTTGGGCAATCTTTGCGCCGGTCAGATCGTTCACGGTCTTCTGTTTTTGGCCATTGAGATCGGCTTCATCGCCTACATGGCGATCCCGGAAGGCGGCATCCACTGGCTAAAGATGCTGCCCAGCTTGGGCGAGCAGGAACAGGGCAAGGTCTGGAATGAGGATGAGGGCATCTTTGAATATGTGGCAGGTGACCAGTCCAATCTTATCTTGCTGTACGGCGTTGCTACCATTCTGATCTGCATTGCCTTTGTTCTGGCCTGGCGTTGGTCTGTGACCAATGGCTATAAGGTCATGACAATCAAAAAGAGCGGTAAAAAGGTGGACTCCATCAAGGATACCCTGAAAAACCTGCTCGACAGCAATGTCCATACCCTGCTGATGACACCTCCCGTGGTGGCACTGCTGATCTTCACGGTGACCCCTCTGGTGTACATGATGTGTATGGCATTTACCAACTATTCTAAGCCTGACAACCTGATCCTGTTTGATTGGGTGGGCTTTGAGAATTTCAGCAATATTCTGAACTTTAGTTCTTCCGCCGGCAGAGAGTTCTGGGGCGTTTTGGGCTGGACGCTGGTTTGGGCGTTCTTTGCCACCTTCCTGAATTTCTTCCTGGGTACCATCGTTGCCATGATTATCAACCGCAAGACCACCCGGCTGAAGAGCCTGTGGCGAGGCTTGCTGTGTGTGACCATCGCGGTTCCTCAGTTTGTGTCTTTGTTGGCTGTCCGGTCTATGCTCCAGGAAGAGGGCATTGTGAATATGATGCTCAGAGAGTGGGGGCTGGTGGCTGCGGATTCCGCACTGCCCTTCTTCACCAACACCACCTGGGCAAGAGTTACGGTCATCATCGTCAACCTCTGGGTCGGTATTCCTTATACCATCATGCAGGTCACCGGTATTCTGAAGAACATTCCTGCGGAGCAGTACGAGGCTGCCACCATCGACGGCGCTAATGTATTCCAGCAGTTTAAGAATATCACCCTGCCTTATATGATCTTCGTGATGACACCTTATATCATCACCCAGTTCACCGGCAACATCAATAACTTCAATGTTATTTACCTGCTCACCGGCGGCGCACCCCAGAGCATCGAAAATACCGCCGGCTCTACAGATCTGCTTGTTACCTGGCTGTACAAGCTGTCTGTGGATCAGCAGAAGTACAATATGGCTGCGGTCATCGGCATTCTGACGTTTATCGTTCTGTCTGTGGTGTCCCTGGTCACTTACCGCAGCAGCGGATCTTACAAGAATGAGGAGGGCTATAACTAATGGCTAAGAGACTAACGAATTCCGCAAAAGCCAGACGGACTGCCGTTGATGTGATCGTACACATCTTCCTGGCTGTCATGTGTTTCGTGTGGCTCATTCCTCTGGCATGGGTCGTGATCCACAGCTTCCGGGAAGAGCCCGGCCAGTACATCACCACCTTCCTGCCCCAGGGCTATACTCTGGACAACTATATTGTTCTGTTTACGGACAAGTCTATTATGGATTTCCCCCGTATGTTCATGAACACCCTGGTCATCGCCTGCTTCACCTGCGTTATCAGCACCTTCTTCGTGCTGAGCGTGGCTTACTGCACCAGCCGTCTGCGCTTTATGTTCCGCATGCCCTACATGAACTTTGCTATGATCATCACCCTGTTCCCCGGCTTCATGTCCATGATGGCTGTGTACTTCATTTTGAAGGCATTTGGTCTGACTGAGGGTGATATGATCCCTGTGGCGCTGGTCATTTGCTTCTCCGCAGGTGCCGGCACCGGCTTCTACGTGATGAAGGGCTATATGGACACCATTCCCAAGGCGCTGGACGAGGCCGCTTATCTGGACGGCGCAACCAAGTGGCAGACCTACACCCGGATCACCCTGCCTCTGTGCAAGCCCATGATCGTGTATCAGCTGATCACTTCCTTCATGGGTCCCTGGGTGGACTTCGTGCTGGCAAAGCTGATCACCGGCGCAAACTCCAAGTATTTTACCGTTTCCATTGGCCTGTGGAGCATGCTGGAGAAGGAATATTCCTTCCGCTGGTTTACCCGGTTCTGTGCAGGTGCGGTGCTGGTATCCATTCCCATTGCTATCCTGTTCATGTACACCCAGAAGTTCTATCAGGAAGCTATGAGCGGCGGCGTGAAGGGCTAAGCGATGAAAATTACGGCACGAATTTTGTGCCTGCTTCTGTGCGCGGTGCTTCTTGTCGGCTGTTCTCCCGAACAAACCTCCGCCCCCGAGATTTCGGGGGCGGAATTGACAGAAAAGGCACTGTCTCAGATCCAGGCTCTGGGCGAAAGCCCCGACGATAATTACCGCACCTGGTACGAGATCTTCGTCTATTCCTTCTGCGATTCCAACGGCGATGGCATTGGCGATTTGCAGGGTGTGATCTCCAAGCTGGATTACCTGCAGGAGCTGGGTGTTAACGGCATTTGGTTTATGCCTATCCATCCCAGCACTAGCTACCATAAGTACAATGTCACCGACTATTATGCCATTGACCCAGCCTACGGCACGATGGCAGACTTTGAGCAGCTCCTTGCCGAGTGCGAAAAACGCGACATCCATGTTATCATCGATCTGGTTGTGAACCATACCGGCTCCGAGCACGCATGGTTCAAAGAAGCTACGGCCTATTTGAAGGCACTGCCAAAGGATAAGGCACCTGACCCTGCCGAATGTAAGTATCTGGACTACTATTACTTCTCCCAGACACCTGGCAACGGCAGCCGGATCGTATCCGGCACATCCTGGTTCTATGAAGGTATGTTTGACTTTGCTATGCCGGATCTGAACCTTAGCAATGAAGATGTCCGCGCGGAGATCAAGACTATCATGGAATTTTGGCTGGATAAAGGCGTTTCCGGCTTCCGGGTGGATGCCGCCAAAGAGTTTTACACCGGCGATCCCCAGAAGAATATTGAGGTCATGAATTGGCTGCAGACTACGGCCGCCTCCATCGATC
Organism: Oscillospiraceae bacterium; assembly: GCA_017936985.1. The sequence goes on along the minus strand of JAGBEM010000082.1, from coordinate 4,759 downwards.
CGGATGTGTATATGGTAGCCGAGGTCTGGGACAGCTTCACCGCCATTACCGACTATTACCTCAGCGACTTTACCAGTATTTTTAACTATGCCTTCGGCAACTCCGACGGCAAGATCATCCAGGTGCTCCGGGGCGCAGGCAACGCAGCTGTTGTCAGTTCCTATGCCACCGCTCTGGAAAAGGCGGATACCGCCTACAGCGGCAGCAATCCGGACTATATCGATGCACCGTTCCTGTCCAACCATGATGTTGGCAGAATTGCAGGCTTTGTCAGCCGCCATGAATATAAGACCAAGCTGGCCGGCGCCATGAACCTGTTCATGAGCGGCAGCGCCTTTATCTACTACGGTGAGGAGATCGGCATGGTGGGCAGCGGCGATGACCCCTCCAAACGGGCACCCATGTACTGGAACACTGCTCGGGACAACGGCACGACCCAACCCCCTCCCGGCTGCGCGCTGCCTACTGAATATCCCTTTGGCAGCCTGGAAGAGCAGGTGGATAAAGCCGGTTCTATCTACAATTACTACCGGCTGGCCATTGCCATCCGTAAGGCTCTGCCGGTGATCTCCCACGGCAAGCCCACGGTGGAGACCGCCCTGAACAAGGGCTGCGTCAGCGCCCAGAGAAAGACCTGGGGCGAGGAAAGCTGCATCATTCTGATGAACATCGACGAAAAGGCTGCTGCAGTTGATCTGTCTGCTTACGCAGATTGGTCGCTGGTCACATCCTTGTCCGCCGATGGCGGCAATATTACCCTGGAGGGTACGAGCTTGTCTCTGCCCCCTTACGGCATTGCAATTTTGCAGCCTAAGTAATTGCATCTGCCACGCCGGGGACACCGGCGTGGCACTCCCCCTGAAAGGAACCAAGCTATGGAAAGACTAAATGAGAATCAAGAGCCCCGGGGCTTATCCGCATCCGGCCTGCGGGTCTGGGGATATTTGTTTGTCCTGCTGGGCGTTGCGGCAAGATGCCTGATCCAGAACGGAATGTTGGGTATCTCCGGAATGACTTCCCAACAGCTTTTGCAACTGATGCAAGCGTCGGAAAGCAGTATGCTTTTGATCACTGCATCCATCGTGATGCAGGCACTGGAAAGCTGCGCCATTCCCATTTTTGCCCTGCTGCTGGTGGAGGGCTTTTGCAAGACCTCCGATTGGAAGCGTTACCTGGGTCGCGTGGCGCTGGTGGCGCTGGTCAGCGAGATCCCCTATAATCTGGCCATGAGCGGCAAAGTGCTGGACCTTTCCTCCCGGAATCCGGTATTCTCTCTGGTGCTGGGCCTTGTGATGCTGTGGTTCTACCGGTATTTTGCGGAAAAATCCGGGAAAAATACCTTGATCAAGCTGCTGGTAACGGTGGCGGCCATCGCCTGGAGCGGTATGCTGTCCATCGAGCATGGCGCGTTTTTCCTGCTGATGACAGCTGTGCTGTGGCTGACCCGGGAAAAGCCCTATAAGATCCTGGTGGGCGCGGTAGCTGCGGCAGTGGGCTGTGGATTGTCGCTTTTGTATGTGGTTTCTCCCTTCAGTTTCCTTGCCGTTCATTTCTACAACGGCGAAAAGGGCGAGAGCAACCGCATCGTCAATATGCTTTGCTATCCACTGATGCTGCTGATCGTATATGCAGCTGCATTTTTGATTTGAAAACTTCACGCCGTCATGCAAATCATGCAGACGGCGTGTTCCTAAATATCTATGAGGTCAAACCTATGAGATTTGTCTATGGAAAACAGGATATGCCGGATGCTGTCCGGGCACAGGAAAACTGCTGGCTGTTGACAAACGGCTTGGGCGGCTTTGCTTCGGTCACTGGGGCTTTTTCCGTTACCCGCAGCGACCACGGCCTTTTGATCGCCGCCCGCACTGCCCCCAACGACCGGATCAGCCTGGTCCATCGCCTGTCTGAAAAGCTCGACGGTGCCATGGGGGAAGCGTTTCTTTCTTCCCAGGCTTTTGCCGATGGCACCTGTGAGGATGGTTGGCGGCATTTAAGCACCTTCGCCTGGGAGCATGGCCCCCAATGGGACTATGATGTGGGCGGTATCCATGTGACCCGGCGGTGCGCCATGGGCTATGGGAGCAACACCGTGGCAGTGCTGTACCGGCTGGAAAACCGGACAGATGCCCCTTGCACTTTAACGGTCACCCCCGGGCTGCAGTTTGCGCCCAAGGGCAGTGCTTTGCAGGAAACAAAGAAATTCTCCTGGAACCGGGGGATAATCACATCAGACGGCATGCGCTTGCACATTAAGACCGACGGGAAAATCCAAAAGCTTCCCACCCGGTGGGAAAGCCTGTCCTATACCCGGGATGCGCAGGATGGCAGAAACGCATCTGGCCTGGCAGCAGTCTGCTGTCGGATCACCATGACCGCTGAGCCGGGAGTTGCTTGCGAATATGAAATTATTTTCTCCACAGATCCCATCCGCACAACAGGAAAAAAGCTCCTGCAAGATCAAAAAAGGCGGATGAAGCGGCTGGAAAAGCAGGGGAATTTCCGCCATCCCATCGCCCGGCAGCTGGCTGTGGCGGCAGCGGATTACATTTCCTACCGCCAGTCCACCGATGGCATGACCATCTTGGCAGGCTTTCCCTTCTTCGGCGATTGGGGCAGAGATACAATGATCGCGCTGCCCGGCTGTGTTCTGGCCCGGCAGGATTACGACACAGCCAAAAGCATCCTGCGCACCTTCCTTGCCTACGAGAAAGACGGATTGGTCCCCAACCTGTTCCCGGAAGGAAATGCTGCGCCGATGTATAACACGGTGGATGCGGCAATGCTGCTCATCAATTGCATTTGGCTGTATCATACCCAAAAGCCCGACCCGGAATTTGTTCGGGAGGCCTGGCCGGTGATGAAGCGGATCATCAATGCCTACCGCCGGGGCACCCACCACGGCATCTGCATGGAGAAAGACGGCTTGATCAGCGCGGGACAGGGTATGGATCAGGTGACCTGGATGGATGTCTGTGTAGAGGGCATCCTACCCACACCCCGGCACGGAAAGCCTGTGGAGATCAACGCTTATTGGTATAACGCTCTGCAAATTATGGCGCGGCTTGCGCCTTTGTGCGGCGAAGACGGAGAGGTTTATGCCCAGATGGCAGAAAAAACGGCCGAATCCTTTCGCCTAAAGTTCTGGCTGGAGGAGGGGTATCTGAAGGATGTGATCTCCGGAACCTCCGCCGATACACAGATCCGCGGCAATCAGATCTGGGCGGTCACTATGCCTTTTACCATGTTGGATGCCGACCAGGAGCGCAGAATCGTGGATACAGTCTACCGCCATTTATACACCCCCTGCGGCCTGCGCACCTTAAGCCCTGAAGATCCCCAGTTCCAACCCCATTACGGCGGCAGTCAAAGACAGCGGGATCTGGCTTACCACCAGGGTACGGTTTGGCCGTTCCCTTTAGGCGCGTACTATCTGGCGTATTTGAAGGTAAACGGCTATACGGAGGAAGCAAAGCATACAGTGTATCAGCAGCTTCAGTCCCTGGAAAGCGCACTGGGGGAAGGCTGCATCGGACAATTGCCGGAAATTTATGAGGGCTTGACACCCGGTGCCTCCCAGGGCTGCTTTGCCCAGGCTTGGAGCGTAGGAGAGTTGCTTCGGGTCTATGAAGCACTGGAGAAAGGAAATGCACATGAAATTGGATAAAACAAAGCGCCACTGGTGGCAGTCGGCGGTATTCTACCAAATTTATCCCAAGAGCTTTCAGGATACCAATGGCGACGGGATCGGCGACATCCCCGGTATCATCTCCCGGCTGGATTATCTGCAAAAGCTGGGCATTGACGGCATCTGGCTGTCTCCGGTGTGCCAGTCTCCCCAGGTGGACAACGGTTATGATATTTCCGACTACCGGGCCATCTGGCCCACGGTGGGCACCATGGAGGATATGGAAAAGCTGATCCGGGAGGCAGAAAAGCGGGATATTACCATCATCGTGGATCTGGTGCTGAACCACAGCTCTGACCAGCATCCCTGGTTTTTGGAAGCCAAAAAGAGCAAGGATAATCCTTACCACGACTATTATGTCTGGCGTGACGGCACACCGGATGAAAAGCCCAATGATATGTGCTCTGTCTTTGGCGGTCCAGCCTGGACATATGTTGCGGAGCTGGGGCAGTATTACTTCCACCAGTTTGCCCCTCAGCAGCCGGATCTGAATTGGGAAAACCCGTCTTTGCGGCGGGAATTGTACCAAATGATCCGTTTCTGGGTATCAAAGGGCGTGGGCGGCTTCCGGCTGGATGTGATCGACCAGATCGCCAAAGAGCCGGATGAAAAGATCACCATCAACGGCCCCCGGCTCCACGCGTTTTTGCAGGAACTGTCCCGGGAAGCCTTTTGCGAAGAGGGCCTGGTCACAGTAGGCGAAGCCTGGGGCGCGGATGTGAGCCGTGCCAAGCAGTACAGCAGCCGCAACGGCAAAGAGCTCAGCATGGTGTTCCAGTTCCAGCATATGGGCCTGGACCAGCAGCCGGGCAAGGCCAAGTGGGATACCATGCCGCTGTACCTGCCGGACTTGAAAAAATGTCTGGAAAGCTGGCAGACTGGCTTGCAGGAAGAGGGTTGGAACAGCCTGTTTTTCAACAATCATGACTTGCCCAGAATCGTTTCCCGTTGGGGTGACGACGGCAAATACCGGGTGCAGTCTGCCAAAATGCTGGCCACCATGCTCCACGGCCTGCAGGGCACGCCCTATATCTACCAGGGTGAGGAGCTGGGTATGACCAATATCCGTTT
>JAGBEM010000081.1 GCA_017936985.1 Oscillospiraceae bacterium | reverse complement strand
CGGCAGCGGTCGTGGTACGGCTGCAAATGGTGTTTATACCTGGCAGCGTGAGGGAGAAGTCCGGATTAGCGTAGAGGGAAAAGGACAGGTCATTGATGTGCGGTCGGTCACGCTTATTGAGGAGCTGGATGGTATTGAAGTTGGCCGTACAGAAATCCCTCTGACCAGTACGGAGAGCCCCCAGAGAAAAAATGCGAAAGAAGAACCGGCACCTCCTCCGACGTCTGGGATGCAAGTCAACGGATCGGAAACCTTCTATCACATGATCGACCGCAAGTTCGACATCCCCTTCGGAAGCACGCTTGAATTGATAGCTGAAGTTGTTGATGGTAACGGTCTGCGTTATCGAACTGTAATTGAATACTGGGCTGTTAATGAAAAGGGTGAGCCCATGGATGATGCCTATCTCGGCTTACGGGATTTGTTCGAGCAGATCCTTGATGCGGATGGAAATATTCTCTACGAAGTAGATGAGGCTGATTATCGGTAAAGAAGAAAGGCGATAGACATGAAAAAGAGAATATGGAAACGCCTTTTCATCGTACTGCTCTGCCTTGCTTTAGTGGGTGGCATCACCGTCCTGGGCATCAATGGTCATGTGAAAAAGAGTACCGCAGACCAAATCCTTTCCCCCGAAGAAGCTGCCGCATTGACGGATGTTGACTGTATCCTGGTGTTAGGCTGTTATGTCCATGACAGTGGCCGTCCCAGTGATATGCTGGCGGATCGGATTCGCGGAGGAATTGAACTGTACCAGTCCGGTGCGGCACCGAAACTGCTCATGAGCGGCGACCACGGCCAGAAGGATTACAACGAGGTCAAGGCTATGAAGCTGGAGGCCATGGAGGAAGGTATCCCCTCTGAAGATATCTTCATGGATCACGCCGGCTTCTCTACATATGAAAGCATCTTCCGGGCAAGGGATGTATTTGCTGCTGATAAGATCATCATTGTCACGCAGGAATATCACCTCTACCGCGCACTCCATGTAGCCAATGCTTTGGGTGTGGAGGCGTATGGTGTTGCCGCGGATTATCATACTTATGTGGGACAGGCATACCGTGAGGTGCGTGAGATCCTTGCCCGCAATAAAGATTTTGCCACGAGTATTCTGAAGCCTGCCCCGACCTATCTGGGTGAGGTGATCCCGGTCAGCGGTGACGGCAATCTGACTAATGATGAGGATATGGCAGTTGCTGTCGATGCACTGGAGCCTGTTCTTCCTCCGGAAGAGGATGAGCAGGAGGCAAAAACAGATCCGATTGAGATGCCCGAAGATACCTCGACGCAGAGTGGTCACGATGAGCTGGTAGAGCCACCCACGCCGGAACCGGAAAAGGATGCCTTTGTTCAAGTGGCGGCGTGGCTCCCGGATGTGAAGACAGAATTACGCTATGCCACAGAGAACAACTTTACCGGTCAGGTGATTTATTCGTTCGATGAAGCCTGGCTTCGTTATGGAACGGTTCAGAAACTGGCAAAGGCACAGAGCCTGTTGGCCGAGCAGGGGTACTCGCTGCTGATTTGGGATGCTTTCCGTCCAACAGCAGCGCAGTGGAAACTTTGGGAGGTGTTCCCTGATCCTGTGTATGTGGCAAATCCGGAAAAGGGGTATTCTTCACATAGCCGTGGCAACACCGTGGACGTTACGCTGGTGACTTCCGCTGGTGAGCTTGTGGAAATGCCGACGGAGTTTGATGACTTTTCTTTGTTGGCAGACCGAGATTACAGCGATGTGCCGGAGGAAGCCGCACAAAACGCGCTGCTGCTGGAAAAGATTATGACCGACTGCGGGTTCAAGCCGTATAAAGGTGAGTGGTGGCACTTTACGGATACCGACACCTATCCTGTTGAGGAAGAGTTTGTACCTGATTAAGTAGGAACTTTTACTAATATTTCCGGTTTGTGTAAGAAGGACTACCAGTTTGAAGGAGGCAATTCGTTATGCACTGTCCTTATTGTGGCAAAGAAATGGAATTGGGCTATATCCAGTGTCGAGATGGTGTTACCTGGACACCAAAAAAGCACTTTGTTGTGGCAGTGTCTCTTTTAGGCAAAGATAGTGTTTCCCTTGAAAACGGTGCAGCCAATAATTCCAGAACGGTTTATGCCTATAAATGTGGGGATTGTAAGAAAGTTATCGTTGACTATTCAACAGACAGTAGGGCTGATTTCAGCAAGGAGGTACGGCCGTGAAGATACAGTATATACTCTTGGCGGTAGCAATCATATGTGCATTGTTTGCCGACAAGCTGGATCAGATTTTTGACGGACATAAAAAACTGAGGTTTGTTATTCTCATTTCTGCCGCAAGTGTGACACTTATTTGTCTGATTTCTGTTTTTGCGCAGCTTCTGGCAAAGTAAAACAAAAGATTGGCGTATTTGTTATCTACAAACATAGCGTTATAGAAGTGTATTTACCGAGCAAAAGCCGAATACAGCGCTTATGTGCCCCGCATTTTTCACTACACTCCGCAATTCTCGGATTTTGAGAGTAATTCTGAGTCTCTTGGGTGGCATTCTCGCCCTCTAAACTGTAGAATTAAGGCAAAGAAAGCAATCCAACCTGCCCATCCAAGAGGAGGACAACTATGGAAAAGAAAACGATCGGCGGCTTCATTGCCGCATTACGAAAAGCAAACGGTATGACGCAAAAGGATCTGGCGGAGCGCCTGAATGTATCGGATAAGACCGTCAGCCGTTGGGAACGGGATGATGGTGCGCCGGATCTGGCCGCGATCCCTGCCATTGCCGAGATCTTCGGCGTGACCTGTGACGAGCTGCTCCGGGGTGAGCGGAAGTCGCCTGCTGAGCGTGCTGAGGCAACGGAGGAAGCAGAGTCCACACCGAAAGCCGGGAAACAGCTGCAGCGGCTTCTGTCAGTCAGCTTGTCAAAGTATAAAACCCGCACCTTCATTACTATGGGCGTGTCGGTCATTGGTCTCATCGCCGCCATGGTAAGCAATTTCGGATTCTTACGGGCATATATCGGTTTCTTCATCGGCGCTGTGTTTTATGTTGCCAGTGTGGTGTGTCAGGCGGTGTTCGTTAACAGCGCATTCCTCTCTGTCTCCGATGATGCGCTGCCCGGGGAAGAAGTTGGCCGCTTCAAGTGGTCTGTCATTCTACTGGCGGAGTGGTCAATCGGCTTGACGGCGGTTCTATTGGGCTTCTCGCTGCCGCTTGTCTGCCTGATCAACGGCACTTATAAGGGACTTGGCGCAGATTCGTGGTTCCTGTATGGCCTGGTGTTTGCGGCAGCAGCTCTTCTGATTGTTGCCATCGTCTGTTACTGCGTCAACGGTTCGCTGCTTAAAAAGGGAGTCTGTGCGCTTCAGGAGAAAGAGGAGCGGCGCTATTACCACAATCATGCCCTCAAACGCAGATGTACAGTTTCTCTGGTATTCACGCTGGTGATCACAATGGCGATCCACGCCTTTGGCAGTGAGATGATATGGACCTCACTCAACTTGGCGCGGGGCACGACCTTTCATGACTATGAGAGTTTCGTAGCCCACATGGAACAGGATGTTCCCTACGATTCCATGAGCAATAGTTACTGGACTGGCCCGTTTACCAGTGCGCAGGAACAAGCTGCGGCTCCGGAACACTCCGCTTCAGAGGAAAGTCCTGTCGGTGAGACCACATACTATGACAGATATGGAAATGCAATCAGCGAGGAGGAAGCGTTGACCCGCACGCTGGAGGACAAAAACGGAAACGTAGTTTGCACCTACATTGAGCGCAACAGATCTGTTTCCGCTCTGCGGTATGAGGCGAAAGAGGACACTGTGCTACCCATTACGGTGATCAGCCTTCGAGAGTATCAGATCGCCAGCCGGCAAAGTATCCTGATCAACACGGCTTATTGTGCGTTGTATCCGATAGAGGTGCTGGCGGTTCTGCTGATCTATTTCAAAAAAAGAACCAAGTGACATTTATGCCCGCAGGTCTGTGACCTGCGGGCTTTCTGATTCAGCATTTATTGAAAATATCGCTGAAATAAGGTATTCTTAATATGCGTAGCATAGTTGCAACCGTTGGTTGCTGAATTATCAACCTCTGTTGATAGCGTGTCACCGCAGAAAACAGTATAGTAACGGCAAGGAGGTACTTCAATGCTATCTGAAAGAATTTATACACTTCGGAGAAAGCAGGGACTTTCCCAGGAGCAGCTTGCCGAGAAAATAGGTGTCTCCCGTCAGGCAATCTCAAAATGG
>JAGBEM010000080.1 GCA_017936985.1 Oscillospiraceae bacterium | reverse complement strand
GTCTATGGCGGCGGCGGCAACAGCGGCGCAGAGTACAAGTGCGACTTCGTCGAGTTGTATAACCCCACCAACAGCGAGATTAGCTTGGCTGGCTATACGCTTCAGTATACCAGCAAGACAGGCACCTTCAGCTCTCAAAACACTTTTACTTTTGCAAGCGGTGCTAAGATCGCTGCTAACGGCTATTACCTTGTGCAGATGGCTGCAGGTAACGGTGGCACCAAGGATCTGCCTACTCCCGACGCTGTCGGCACCCTCAGCATGGGCGCAAAGGAGTTTAAAATTGCCCTTGTAAAGAACTCTGACACTATCACTGGAGCTACAGACGCCGATGTTGTTGACTTCCTCGGTGCAGGTGGTGCTAACGAATACGAAGGCTCTGCCGCTCCTCAGGCCAGCAACACTACTGCTGTTGTTCGTAAGACCGACGGTGTTGACACCAACGACAACAAAGCAGACTTCACCACTGCCGCTCCCAACCCCCGTAACGGCGGTGCTGCTCCCTGCGACCATGAGGGCAAGACCCACACCACCGCACGTGATGCCAAGCAGCACTGGAGTGTTTGTGAGTGCGGTTCCATCGTTGGCGACAAGGTGAACCACACCTTCACCAACGGCGTTTGCTCCTGCGGCTTCATTGACCATGTTGCTGAGCCCGCTGTGGGCAAGACCTACAAGCTGGGCCTGTACCAGGGTACCCTGGACAAGTTCCTGTACATCACCGGCGTGCAGAGCGGCAGCTATCTGGCTACCACCGAAAATGCAGCAGAAGCCGCTGATGTGTTTGTGGAAACCGTCGAGGGCGGCTGGCGTTTCTTTGTCGTAGTCGAAAACGTTAAGACCTACATTGATGTTGTTCCCACTTATAACGAGTCCAAGGAAAAGTGGTATTACAATGCTACTCTGGTCACCGAGCCCACCTGCACCTGGACTTGGAACGAAGAGCATGACACCTTTGTCACCGTTATGACCGAGGGCTATACCGAAGCTACCGAGCATTATGTCGGCTCATACAATGACTTCAATACCCTCAGCTCCAGCAAGCTGAGCTATGCCGCAACTTCCTTCCCCTCTCATCTGTATGCCGCTGCTGATCACACCCACACCCTGGGTGATGCCACCACCGGCGAAACCGGTCACTATCAGACCTGCTCCATCTGCGGCTACAAGACTACCGAGACCGCTCACGCAGATGCCAACAACGACCAGAAGTGTGACGCTTGCGGCACCAACGTAGCCTGCACCCACAGCTGGAAGGAAAAGACCTCCGACACCAAGCACTGGGAAGAGTGCGAAAAGTGCCACGAGAAGAAGGGCGAGGCTGATCACACCTTCACCAAGAAGACCTCCGATGCAAAGCACTGGGAAGAGTGCACCTGCGGTCTGAAGAAGGGCGAAGCTGCTCACACCTTCACCGAGGGCAAGTGCTCCTGCGGCGCTACCGATCCCAACTACAAGGCTCCCGAAGCAACCAAGCCTGTTATCGACACCGGCGTGAAGGATCCCAAGGTCGGCTCTTCCTTCAAGCTCGGTATGTATCAGGAAAACCTCAAGTCCTACCTGTACTTCAACGGCAAGCTGGACTCCAAGGGCTATTACCTGGATACCACCGACAAGTACTCCGAGGCTGTGGACGTGATCGTTGAGGCTGCTACCGGCGGTTACTACCTGTACTTCATGGACGGCACCACCAAGACCTACGTTGACATCTATGTCACCGACACCGGCTATGTCAACCTGCGTCTGGCTGCTACTCCCTCTGCAGTCTACACCTGGAACTCCGAGTACAAGACCTTCACCACTGACCTGGTCGTTGGCGACAAGGCTGCTGAGCCCTACTACATTGGCACCTACAAAGAGTACAAGACCTTCTCCGGCAGCAAGCTGAGCTTCGCTGCTACCTCCTTCCCCTCTCACCTGTATGCTGACGAGCCCGCTGCTACCGGCGACAACTCCGTTGTTTCCGTTGCAATCGCCGCTCTGCTCGTTTCTGCTATGGGCGTTACCGCTCTCGTGATGAAGAAGAAGAGCATCTAATCTATCATCCTTACACCGGCAGGCATCCGCCTGCCGGTGTTTTTTTGTCCTATTCCCATCGAAACTCAGCAGGGATTCCCGGGTTTTGGAATATGCTGAAAAATCTTAAAAATTTATGCCAAATTGTAGATTTTTCTGCGGATATGTGCTATAGTGTATGTTACATTGGTATGCAATCCTGGGAGGATTTTTTCTATGCGTTATGATATTCAAAAAGCCGGTATCCTGCGCCGGGTTTCCGCAGGCATCTTTGACGCTATTTTGCTGTTGGTCCTCGTCTGCGGCCTTGCCTGGGGTCTATCCGAGATCATGGACCTTAACGAAATGGGGCAAACCGTAGTCGATTACTATGATCAGTACGCTGAAGAGTACGGCATCGATTTTTCCATTGATGACGCTGCTATGGCGACTATGCCGGAGGAAGATCTGGTAAAATATGAAGAAGCACTCAATGCCATGAATAACGATGACAGCGCCGTATACGCTCTGATGCGCTTTGCATGGTCTGGTCTGCTCATGGTGTCGCTGAGCGTTCTGATCGGCCATCTTTTGCTGGAGTTTTTGGTACCTGTTCTTTTGAAAAACGGCCAGACTCTGGGCAAAAAGGTTTTCGGCATCGCACTTATGCGTAAGGACGGCATCATGGTCACCAATTTCACCATGTTCGTTCGCAGCATCCTCGGAAAATGTACCATCGAGGTCATGGTAACGGTGCTTATTCTGTTTATGATGATCATGGGCAGTGCCGGTATGCTTGGTCCCATCATCCTGCTGGGCCTTGCAGTAGTCCAGATCTGCCTGCTGTTCTTCCATCCCCACAACGCAGTTTTGCACGATCTGCTGGCCTGCACCGTAGAGGTGGATATGTCCAGCCAGCTGATCTTTGAATCCACAGAAGCTATGCTCGAATACCAAAAGCAATATGCCGCCGAAAAGGCCGAGCGGGCGGATTATTAAACTTGTCTGTAAAAAATTTTATATATATAGGAAGGGAATTCTATGAAAGTTGTTTTGCAGAATTTGACCAAAATCTTCCCCAGTCGGAATAAAAAGTCCGGCGAGGAAGTCGTTGCCGTCAACGATTTTACCTTCGAGATCCCCGATGGCAAGCTGATCGGTCTGCTGGGCCCCTCCGGCTGCGGCAAGTCCACCACACTGTACATGATCAGCGGCCTGCAAAAGCCCACCGGCGGTAAGATCTTCTTTGGTGACGACGACGTGACCGACCTGCCCACCGAAAGCAGAGGCATCGGCCTGGTGTTCCAGAACTACGCCCTGTATCCCCACATGACTGTCAAGCAGAACATTTTGTTCCCCCTGCAGAACCTGAAGGGCGCTGACAAAATGAGCAAGGCAGAAATGCTGGAGCGTGCCTATACCGCTGCCAAGCTGGTGCAGATCGAAGATCTAATGGACCGCAAGCCCAGCGAAATGTCCGGTGGTCAGCAGCAGCGTGTTGCTATCGCCCGGGCTCTGGTCAAGATGCCCCGTGTTCTGCTGCTGGACGAGCCCCTTTCCAACCTGGATGCCCGTCTAAGACTGCAGACCCGTGAGGAGATCCGCCGCATTCAGCGGGAAACCGGCATCACCACCATCTTCGTTACCCACGACCAGGAAGAGGCCATGTCCATCTCCGACATCATCGTGGTCATGAAGCTGGGTGTGGTGCAGCAGATCGGCGCTCCCCAGGAAGTTTATGACGATCCTGAGAATCTGTTTGTTGCCAAGTTCCTAGGTACTCCCCCCATCAACGTTTTTGAAGGCAGCGTCAAGGGTGGCAAGCTGCTCATCGGTGCGGACACCGTTCTGGATGTTCCCGGTGTTGCTGACCAGGATGTGTGGGTCGGCATCCGTCCCGAAGGCTTCATCCCCGAGGAAAACGGCCCCATGTGCTGCCACCTGAACTCTGTGGAAGTTATGGGCCGCGATTCCAGTGTCGTCTGCACCAACGAAGCTTCCGTAAATCCCGTAGTTCGTGCCATTATCAACTCCGATCACAAGGTAGACACCTCCAGCGAAACCGTCCGCTTCGCTCTGAAGTCCCACAAGGTCTTCATCTTCAACAAGGAAACCGAAGAGAGAATCTATTTTGAGGTGAAGTAATATGGTAGACAGCAAACATCAATGGAAAGCCTGGCTGTACCTGTCACCGGCTATCGTTCTGCTGCTGATATTTACAGTGTGGCCTATTTTCAACACTGTCAGAATGTCGCTTCTGGAGGGCTACACCACCATGAAGGATGTTGCCGGCGTCAGCTTTAACTTCGGCATTGGTAACTTTAAGCGCGTTCTGGAGTATCCCGGATTTATGACCTGTCTGAAAAACACACTTCTGCTGTGTGTGCTGACAGTGCCGATCTCCACCTTCCTGGCACTGCTGATCGCTGTGGCTCTGAACTCCATCAAGCCCCTGCAGCGCTTCCTGCAGACCGTATTCTTCCTGCCCTATGTGACTAACTCCATCGCCATCGGCATGGTCTTCGCCGCTATGTTCAACATGATCATCGGCGGCAGTGCCCGTCCCGATTCCGTTGGTATCGTCAACAATGTGCTGGAATTCTTCGGCTTTGATTATATCAACTGGATCAACTCCGGCTCTGAATACTGGGCAAACATGGTGGTCATGGTGGTGTACATCGTCTGGAATGCACTGCCCTTTAAGATCTTGATCCTGCTTGGCGGCCTGCAGAGCGTCAACAAGCAGTATTACGAAGCAGCCCGGGTGGACAGCACCCCCCGCTGGAGAGTCTTCACCCGGATCACCATTCCCCTTCTGTCCCCCATGCTGGCCTATGTTATCATCACCGGCTTTATCGGCGGCTTTAAGGAATATTCCAGCATCGTCGGTATTTTCGGCGAGAGCATGGGTCCTGTAGGCAACGCCTACGCCCTTGACACCATGGTTGGTTTCATCTACCGCGCCATCGGCAACCAGGAAGGCACCGCCAGTGCGGCTGCTCTGATCCTGTTCGCCATCATCTTCGTGGTCACGATGATCAACCTGTATGTCAGCAAGAAAAAGACCCATTACTAAGGAGGTGCTGACAGATGTCTGAATTTAAAGCGATGCAAATCAAGGATATGCAGCAGGTATCTGCACAGCAGCGGATCGTCAAGGTCGGCGTACAGATCCTGACCTATGCTTTCCTGTTCCTGATGGCACTGATCGTTATTTTCCCCTTCTACTGGATGATCATCTCCTCCCTGAAGGAGATGCAGGAATACCGCCAGTCCATCCCCACCCTGATCCCCAAGGTCTTTGACTTCTATAACTATGTGGAAGTCTTTACCAACGAAGACCTGCTGCTGGGTCAGCTGTTCATGAACACCCTGTATGTGGGTGTGGTGTCCACCATTCTTTCTCTGGTGATCACCGTTCTTTCCGCTTTCGCCTTTGCCCGGCTGGAGTTCAAGGGTAAAAACGCCCTGTTCGGTGCTCTGCTCGCTACCATGATGATCCCCGGCGAACTGTTCACCATCACCAACTACCAGACCGTCAGCACCTTTGGCTGGAAAGAGACCTACACCGTTCTGATCGTTCCTTTCCTGGTCAGTATTTTCTATATTTATCTGCTGCGGCAGAACTTCATGCAGATCCCCAACGAGCTGTACCTGGCCGCCAAGGTCGATGGCACCTCGGATATCAAGTATCTGTGGAAGGTTATGATCCCCCTGGCATTGCCCACCATCATTTCGATCACCATTCTGAAAATGATGGGCGCATGGAACTCCTATATGTGGCCCCGTCTGGTCGCCAACGACGATGCGCACCGATTGATCACCAACGGTCTGCGTACCGCCTTTACCAACGCAGAAGGCGTTACGGATATTCCTGTGCAGATGGCTGCCGTTACTGTTGTTTCCACACCGCTGTTCCTGGTATTCATCTTCCTTCGTAAATATATTATGAAGGGTGTTTCCAGAAGCGGTATTAAGGGATAAAATCATAAGCAAACCACCTAAAATACAAAGAAACGAAAGGAAATTACCATGAAAAAGATTATTTCTCTCCTCCTGGCTGCTGTTATGCTCCTCGGTATCGTGGGCGTGCTGGCAGGCTGCAACCAGGGCGGCAACAAGGTCGCTGCTGACTTTGTGATGCCCGAAGGCGGTTTCGATACCTCCAAGGAAATCGAGATCGTGTTCTATCACCAGATGGGCGCACAGCTTCAGGAGATCCTGAACACCGCCATCGCTGATTTCAACAAGATCTACCCCAACATCAAGGTCACCCACAAGACCTACGGCGACTACAACGGCGTTCGCGACCAGATCAAGACTGAGATCTCCGTTGGCGACCAGCCCAACATTGCTTACTGCTACCCCGACCACGTCGCTCTGTACAACGTTGCCGGCGCTGTTCAGACTCTGGATGTTCTGATCAACGATCCCACCTACGGCTTCACCGCTGAGCAGATCGCTGACTTCATCCCCGCTTACTACAACGAAGGCAAGGCCTTCGGTGACGACAAGATGTACACTCTGCCCATCTCCAAGTCCACCGAGGTTCTGTACTACAACAAGACCTTCTTTGACAAGCACGGCCTGACCGTTCCCACCACCTGGGACGAGATGGAAGCTGTTTGCCGTAAGATCAAGACCATCGACCCCACCTGCATCCCTCTGGGCTATGACTCCGAAGCCAACTGGTTCATCACCATGTGTGAGCAGTACGGCTCTCCTTACACCAGCGTCTCCGGCGAGAACTTCCTGTTCGACAACGAGACCAACCGGGCTTTCGTAAAGAAGTTCCAGGGCTGGTTTGCTGACAAGCTGGTCACCACCGAAGAACTGTCCGGCGGCTACACCTCCGCTCTGTTCACCGGCGAAAATGATGCCGGCACCCGTTGCTATATGTGCATCGGCTCCACCGGCGGTGCTACCTACCAGCAGCCCAACCAGACCAACGGCGTTTTCGAGTTTGAAGTAGGCATCACCTCCATTCCTCAGGTCGATCCTGCTAAGCCCAAGGTCATTTCTCAGGGTCCTTCCATCTGCATCTTTAAGAACGATGATCCTCAGGAAGTTCTGGCTACCTGGCTGTTTGCCAAGTTCCTGACCACCGACGTAATCTTCCAGGCATCCGTCTCCATGAACAACGGTTACGCTCCTGTCATCCAGTCCGTTAAGGAGAACTCCGTCTACGCTGAATTCCTGTCCAGCTACAGCACCGCCAACATTCAGGCTTACGCCGTTAAGGTCGCTCTGGATCAGGCTGACGCTTACTATGTCTCCCCCGCTTTCAACGGCTCCTCCGTTGCCCGTGACCAGGTCGGCCTGCTGATGCAGAAGTGCCTGGCCTCCACCGCTTCCGATCTGGACAGCGCCATCAAGAAGGCATTTGAGGACGCAGTTGCTGAATGTAAGTACCAGGCCGGTCAGTAATTTTCCGGTCTATCAGGAATGAGTGCTATGAAGAAATTAACATTGCGCATTCTTTCCCTGCTTTTGGTTATCTGTATCGCTGGGGCGGTTTTTACCGCCTGCAGCGAGCCGGAGACCCCCTCCTCCACAGAGCCCGTCCATATAGATTATGTGGAGCGGATCAAGCTGGATCTCAATTCCGCTACCAAGAAGCAGGAAGTCAAGTGGGGCAACCAGAGCCACATTGATGGCGATACCTCCCACTTTGAAGTATCCAGGGACATCGATCCCACCGGCACCATCAAGGCCCGCTACCTGGCAATCGACACCCCGGAATCCACCGGTCAGATCGAAGAATGGGGCAAGGCCGCTTCCCGGTTCACCAAAGAAAAGCTGTCCACCGCTGTTTCCATTATTTTGGAATCCGATTCCGAGAACTGGAATTACGACGGCAACGGCCGTTATCTGGTCTGGGTGTGGTACAAGCCCACTGCAGATGCTGATTACCGCTGTTTGAACATCGAATTGCTCCAGAACGGTCTGGGCGCCAGTTCCAAGGCCTCCGATGGTCTTTACGGCTCTACCGCCGTTGCCGCCATCGCCCAGGCAACCAAGGAAAAGCTGTATATGTTCTCCGGCCAAAAGGATCCCGAGTATCCCTACGGCGAGGCTGCCAGCGTGACTCTGAAGGAGCTGCGGACCCATGTTGCCGATTACAACGGCAAAAAGGTCGCTGTGGAAGGCATTATCACCTACAACAGTGACTACACCGCCTATCTGGAAAGCTATGATGCCGAATCCGATATGTGGTACGGTATGCAGATCTTCTACGGCTACAACTCCCAGCTGATCCCGGTCCTGGCCCAGGGCGCTATGGTTCGGGTCGTCGGCGTTGTGACCGAGTTCTACGGCACCTACCAGATCTCCAGCCTGACCTACAACCGGATGCGTCCGGAAGATCCGGCTAACACTTCCCAGATCAGCACCGGCAACACCGTTGCTTTCCAGGAAGTATCCGCCGCCCAGTTTACCGGTAACAAGACCGTTCCCATGGGTGACGAAAACAAGACCTTCTCCTTCGGCGAGCTGGCAGTTTCCACTTCCATTTCCATGAAGAACCTGAAGGTCGAAAGCATCTACACCTCCGGCCCCAGCGCCAGCGATGAAGGTGCTATGACCTTGACCTGCTGCTCTGTCGACGGCATCAAGATCTCCGTCCGTACCGCCGTTCTGAAGGACGCCGACGGCAATCTGATCACCGCCAGTGCATACGAGGGCAAGACTATTGACATTCAGGGCATCGTGGATTGCTACAATGGCAATTATCAGATCCGCGTGTTCTCCCCCAATGACATTATCGTTCATTAAATTCATGATATAAGGAGATAAGTATGAAAAAGCTCATTTCTTATGTTCTGCTGTTGGCCATGTGCCTGGCACTGTTCGCAGGATGCGCCCCCAAGACCGAGGCTGATCCTGGTCTGGACTCTGCCAAGACCTATCTGTACAACATGTACAAGGACACCGCCAAGACCACCAAGGCCAGCTATGATGTAGTTGGTATGGTCGTGATCCAGGGCGTTGGTACCTACAATGTTGAGTGGACAGTCAACAGCGACGCCATCACGGTTACCCCCAACGGCAAGATGGTCACCATCGGTATTCCCGAGTACCCCGAAGCTGAGATCAACTACACCCTGACCGCTACCATTAAGGACGACAAGGGCAACACCGCTTCCGTTGCCTTTGAGCACAACGTTCCCAAGGCAGCCGGCCAGCCCGCAACTCTGGCTGACGGCACCTATGTCATTGCAAGCGGCAATCTGACCATGTCTTCTCTGGCTGAGGACAAGGGCTACGGCTATCCCACCGCCAACGAAGTCACCATCGCTGACGGCGCAGTCTCCAACCACTTCAAGGCCGACGTTCTGACCATCAAGAATGTAGAAGGCGGCGTTACCATCCAGGACGCTTACGGCCGTTACTTCTACCTGAAGGGCACCTACAACAGCTTCAACGTGGATGCTACCATGCCTGCAGAAGGCCACATCTTCACCGTTCTGAAGAGCGGCGACAGCTATCTGATCGTCAACGCCATGAACAAGAAGACCCTGGCTTACAGCACTTCCTACTCTTCCTGGGGCTGCTACCCCGAGCTGACTGAGGAGCATCAGACTGCACTGACCATCGTTCCCGCCACCGCTCCTGCTACCGATCCTGTGAAGCCTGACGAGGGTGGCAGCAGCACTCCCGCTCCCACTCCCACCGTTGGCATGATCGAGAATCCTGTTGCCGGCACTGCCTACAAGATGATGATCGTTCAGGGCAACAAGAACGCAAACCTGTTCTTCACCGGCAAGGAAAAGGACAAGTACCCCTGGTACATCCTGAGCACTCAGACCGAGTCCGAGTCCGTTGATGTTTATCTGGAAGAGGTCACCGGTGGCCTGCGCCTGTACTTTATGGTGGGTTCCACCAAGACCTACCTGGATATGCACAAGGACGGCACCCACTACAGCCTGCGTCTGACCACCGAGCCTACCGCTGTCTACACTTGGAATGCTGAGCACAAGACTCTGGTAGCTACTGTTGAGGGCGTGGATTGCTTCATCGGCACTTCCGGCACCTATGACACCTTCTCCTGCAACAAGCTGGAAAAGATCGCCGATTCCTTCCCCGCTCACTTCTACGGCGAGGGTGGCACCACCACTCCCGACACCGACAAGCCCAGTACCGATAACACTGACAAGCCCAGCACCGGCACTACCGTAGCTGACGGCACCAAGGTCGTAATCTACAACCCCGGCGACAAGAAGTATGCTACCGGTACCGAGTATCTGTACACCAACTCCAAGGGTTCTACCAAGACTGAGCTGGAGCTGACCACCGACAAGTCCGCCGCTCTGGTTCTGACTGTTAAGGTCGGCAGCAACGGCAACATTTCCTTCCTGACCAACGACGGCAAGTACCTGTACTGCAACGGCACTGATGTCAAACTGGTTGACAAGGCTGAGGCCAACACCGAGTTCGTTCTGGAAGCTGCCAACGGCGGTTACTACATCCGCTGCGCTACCGCAACCTACTTCGACAAGCCCCAGTATCTGGAAGTCTACAGCGGTTACCTGACCTGCTACAGCATGGGCACCAACACCGCTCTGTACATCTTCGAGCTGCAGAACGCTTGATTCCTTCCCTTCCTAATAACGTCAGGAGCCGCACATCCGTGCGGCTCCTCATGTTATAACAAAACACCGCCGGGTCATCCCGGCGGTGTTTCTTATTCACTTTTCAGCTGTTCAAACATTTTTAGATCGGCTCTGCAGGTAGTCAGGGGCATGATGGAAATATATCCGCCGCGCAGTACCGCATCGGTGTCAATATCCATATTGCCGCTTTCCTGAAACACATCCTTGCCATGGGGCAGGTACATATCATTCTCCTGAGGAATGAAATCGTCGGAATAGTAAGGGCCGCCCTGCCGGGTGATCCGGATCGGACCGGCCTGCGCAGGAATGTTAATGTTGTACAGCGGGTGCTTTTCCAAGAGCTTCCGCTCCACCACATAGTCCCAGACCTGGTCCATGCAGGAAACGATGCCTTCGTAGCTTTTGGGCTCTGTGGACACTGCCACCGCTTTCACGCCCAGGTTGGCCGCCTCAAAGACCGCCGCCACTGTGCCGGAATACATAATGTCCGCGCCCACATTGAGTCCCCGGTTGATACCGGAGATCACCAGGTCAAAGTCCTCTTTCAACCCCAGGATCGCAAACCGCACGCAGTCCGCCGGGGTAGAATCCACGGCGTATGCCCGGACGCCCTCCACCAGCTCCACCGTTTTGACCTCGAAGCATTTGTGGATCTCAATGCCGTGACTCTTACCACTCTGCTCTACCTTGGGAGCTACGACCATCACTTCTCCCAGCTTCATCGCCCATTTTACCAGAGGGATCAGCTGGGATGCGTAGATGCCGTCATCATTGGTAATCAGTATTCTCATAGCCAGTCCTCATGGGTTTCCTTATATTCCTGCACCAGGGCATCTGCCTTTTGCAGCAGCTCCTGGATCTCTTCTTCGCTGTAGACCGTTGCACCGGCAGCGCAGGCGTGACCGCCACCCCGGTACTGCTCAGCCAGCTCACTGACCGTTACAAACCGGGAACGCAGCCGGACACGGATCGAGCCTTCTGCATCGCCGTTGTCCACGAATACCATCCAGCAGATACATCCCCGAATAGAATCCAGACAGCTGATAGAGGCACTGGCCGCTTCCAGTGTCAGATTAAACTCCTCCTGCATAGCCTTGTCCACATGCAGATACGCCACGCCATGCTCCGTCACCTGCATCCTCTGGTAGACATGGGCCTTGAATTTCAGATAGCCATAGGCCTCCAGATACAGATTGGCGTAGATCCGGTCTGTATCAATGCCCTGCTCCAGCAAAATGGCTGCCAAACGCAAGGTTTCACCGGATACATCCCGGTAGCGGAATCGACCGGAATCCGTCACCATGCCGGTATACAGATAGGTCGCCGCCTGGGTGTCGATCTTCAGCTCATCCTTAAAGGTGTTGTAGAAGTGAACGATCATCTCACAGGTAGAAGACCGCAGCTCCTCCACCCAGTAAATATCGCCGTAAGGCGCAATGTCAATATGGTGGTCGATCTTGCAAACTTCCTTGCACAGGGCATACTTCTGGTTGGAGATGCGTTTCGCCGTGCCCGTATCCAATACCAAGCCCAGCGCATCGGCGTACATTTCATCAGGAATAGGCTCATCCTCACCGCCCAGGAAAGACAGATAATCGGAAAAGTCGTTGTTCTGCAACAGAATTTCCTTCTCCGGGAAACTTAGCTGCAGGATCCGCTGCAGACCCTTGGTAGAGCCTACCGCATCGCCATCCGGACGGAAGTGGCGGAACAGGATGATCCTGTCATATTCCTTGATCTTATCCAGGATCGCTGTCATTTTTGCCTTATTCATACATTTCCTCCTGCCATTGCATCCAGATCGTTCAGCATTGCCATAGCCGTTTTACGATCAGCAACCGTTGCGCCACTGGCCTTGGCATGACCGCCACCGCCATACTTAACGGCAACGGGGTTGATATTGTACTTGCTGGAACGGATCTCACACAGAACGCCGTCTTCCGTTTCCGTAAAGTTGACCCAAATATCCACACCGCGGATATTGGCCATCGTGTTCACCATCTCCCGGGAGATGGTAAAGGTCTCCACATTCAGCGCCTTTGCCTCGGCAAGATCGGTGTAGATATATGCCACATTGCCCGCGGTAAAGTTGATCTTCAGCACGAATTTTGCCCGAAGCTGTACCTTGACAAAATCATCCGCATACAGATTGCCGTAAAGGGCATTGGTGTCGCAGGGCTGCTCCATCAGCTTGGATGCCAGATAGAAGGTACGGGATGTGGTGGCATCGTAGCGGAACCGGCCGGAATCGGTGACCATGCCGGTATACAGAGAATTGGACGCAGTCTGATTCAGCTTTAGTCCGCACTCCACGGCAAACTGGGTGATCATGCCGCAGCAGCTTTCAAAGCTGGTATCCGTCACCTCCACATCCGCGATCTTCTCGCAGAAAATGTGGTGGTCGATCCGGGCAGTTATTTCCGCCAGCGTATACCGGTCATCACTGATCAGCGCCTTGGCGGAAGTATCCAAAATGATCGCCAGCGCCCCATTGTAGGCTTCGTCGGGGATCTGATCCATCACGGAATCAGCCATAAATGCAAACCGCTTTGCTTCATCGCCAACCGTATAGACCTGCTTGCCGGGGAAATTCTCCAGAATAATATGCTTCAGGCCGATCTGGCTGCCCATGGCATCCCCATCAGGCCGGTTGTGCCGGTGAATGATGATCCGGTCATACCGGCGGATCAATTCCAGAATTTTTTCAAACATGATTAATCCTCGCTGTTTATGGCAGTTTCATCAAAATAGCCCCGGTAAACCACCTTATAGCCGCTGTCCGGGAACAGATAGTGGTGCAGATCGATGAAGTAATCGTCCGTCATGCTGGCAATATAATCCACGATCATCTGGTTCGGCTCGGTCTTTTCATAGGGGATCTCTCTGGGATAATGGGTCTGATTCACATAGTCGATGTGGTGCGTGAAGATGGGAGATTGCTTGTTGCCCTGCTTCAGATCCTCCAGAAGCTGCTCATAGATCTCCCGCATCATGGGCCGCACCGTCTGATCCAGCTTCACCCGTCCGGACTCGCTTTCATAGATCCTTTCATAGTTCTCCCGTTTGGAGGACTGCAGTGCGTCAAAATGCTTTTTATCCAGCTTGATATAGGGCTGGCCATAGCTGTTTTCGATGATGTTGACCACCAGATTGTTGATGATCTCAGAATTGATGGTACCAATATCGGTGTTAACAAAGGCGCTCTTTTCCAGCATCTGAACCCGGGCAGCATCCTGCCGGTCCTTGCCCAGATAGGCAATGATGTCCGAAATACGCACCACATTGCCTTCCAGTGTCGAGGGCTGGATCTTGTTGGCGTAGCCCCGGATGGTGTAGCACTTTTCCAGTTCCCGGTCAAAATCCTGGAAGGTAGGCATGGGAACCGGCTGATACTCGCTCAGCTCAATTTCGCCGTTGTGACCGGCAATGCCCACCAAGGTCTGCAGCGCCAGATTCAGGGGGAAAATCTGATCCAGCACCCGAACCGAGTGGATGTTGTGGTTAAAGAATCTGCCGGTTTTCTGATTGTACAGCTCGTTTAGGTACACTTCGCCGGCGTGGGCGAAGGGCGTATGACCGATATCATGTCCCAGTGCGATGGCCTCGATCAGATCCAAGTTTAAATTCAGCGCTCTGCCGATGGTCCGGGCAATCCGGGACACCAGCTGCACATGAAGGCTGCGGCGGGTAATGTCATCGTTTTTCATCAGGGAAAAAACTTGCGTCTTATCCGTGTAGCGGTTATAATAAGGACTGTACATGATCCGGTCGATGTCCTTGGCAAAGTTAGGCCGCCACACCGGCGTGGGGTTCTTATTGGGTTCACGGCGGATGACCATGTCGTCCGCAAATGCCAGATCCTGATAGGTTCTGGTACTCTTTTCATGCTCTATTTTCTTGGAAAGCGCTTCGGAAAGTCTTTCTTTCGGCATGGTATCACCTCTTATCTTTATAATTCGGGTCAACCCCGGTCTTTTATTATACTACAAATTTCTATCTGAATCAATGCATTTTTTATTATTACACGAAAGGAGTCTGCCCCGATGCAAAAACTGCTGATCGTAGACGGCAGCAATCTGCTGTTTCAGATGTTCTGCGGTATGCCTGCCAGAATTATGAACCGTCATGGCACAGCCATTCAAGGCACTTTGGGCTTTACCGGCGCGCTGTTGAAAATCCTGCGTATGACGAACCCTACCCATGTGGCAGTCCTTTTCGACGGTGAATGCTCCAATGAACGCCGGGAGCTGGATGCCGATTACAAAGCCAACCGACCGCCCCTTTCGGAGGAAGAAAGCCCCTTCTCGCAGCTACCGGATGTGTACCGGGTGCTGGACTATCTGCAAATTCCTCACGCCGAAACTACCTGCTGCGAATTTGACGACTGGGCGGCAGCTTACGCCCTGAACCGGCAGCCGGATACACAGGTCATCATTGCCTCTCAGGACAGCGACTTTTTTCAGTTGATCTGCGAGGATGTGCAGATCCTGCGCTACCGGGGCGATCGGTCTGTCCTCTGCGACCGGGCTTATATCCGGGAAAAGCTGGGCATAGCGCCGGAACAGTATGCAGATTTCAAATCCCTCACCGGCGACACCGCAGATAATATCCGGGGCGCAGAAAAAGTCGGCCCCAAGACAGCCGCTGCCCTGCTGCAGCAGTTTGGGGATTTGGAAACGCTCCTGTCCCATGTGGACGCCATCGGCAAGCCTTCCATCCGGGCATCTGTCAGCAAAAGCGCTGACCAGCTGCGGCTGAACTATCGGCTCATCCGATTAAGCGGTCAGGCTACCCTGCCGTTTTCCATGAACGAACTTACATACATTCCCACAGAACTGACCACCAGCCAAATACTTACCCATCTGGACTTACGATAAGGAGGGTTTTTATGAATTTTATGGAGATCGCTACGCTTCGGCAGTCCTGCCGCAGCTATGACGAAACAAGACCGGTAGAACAGGAAAAGCTGGATGCCATTTTGGCAGCTGCCCGGCTTGCGCCCTCTGCCTGCAATGGTCAGCCGTACCATATTACCGTCTGTCAGGGCGAAAAAGCCAAGGAAGCCGCCAAAGCTACCATGGGCATGGGTATGAACAAATTTGCCGCCCAGGCACCGGTGCTGATCGTGATTTCTGAAGAACCCTATGTCAAATCCGCAGCGCTGGGTGCCAAGGTCAAAGGCAACGACTACCGCTCCATCGACATTGGTATCGCCGCAGCCTATCTGACTGCCGAGGCAGCCGCCCAGGGGCTGGGAAGCTGTATCCTCGGCTGGCTGGACGACGACAAACTGCGCACGCTCTGCGGCGTTACCATGCCCGTCCGGCTAGTCATCACCCTGGGGTATCCCAAGGACGACAAACTCCGTGACAAAAAGCGGAAACCCCTGGACGAATTGGTGACTTTCCTGTAGGTGCTGTAACCTGCATTTCTTCCGTTTATCATATGATGATATATACAGAAACATCTGTTCTTTTCTTGTTTCGGCAAGAAAAGAACGAAAAGAAACCGACATAGGAGAGGCGTTAGTGCCGCGCTCCCGCGCGTCAAATACAATAGTAGAGGAGCGATTGCCCCCGGCAATCGTTAATTGAAGATTCGCTGCGCGGAGCACCACCCTCTCCTATGTACCTCTCCCGTGACGCATCGCCATTACTTATGCAATTGTCGTCAGTGCGCCGCGGGAGATTCTTAAGAGGACGCACTTGGCGCGCGGTAGCGCGACATTAGTGCCTCTTAAGCCGATTTCTTTGGTTACTTTCTTGTTCGGAAACAAGAAAGTAACTACCCCTGATCCCACAGCAATAACTGCCATTTTCCGTCTGCGGATTGACAAAAAGCTGCGATAAGATTACAATAGCTGTATTCTACTTTTGAGGTGATCATATGGATCTTCATACCGAAACACTGTGCATCCAGGCCGGCTACAGCCCCAAAAGCGGTGAGCCCCGGCAGATCCCCATCGTTCAGAGCACCACTTTTAAGTACGCTACCTCTGAAGACATGGGAAAGCTCTTTGACCTGGAAGCTGACGGTTATTTTTATTCCCGGCTGGCAAACCCCACCTGTGACGCTGTTGCCGCGCGAATCGCCGCTCTGGAGGGCGGCACTGCTGCCATGCTTACCGGCTCCGGCCAGGCAGCCAACTTCTACGCGGTATTCAACATTGCCTCCTGCGGCGATCACATTGTTTCTTCCTCTGCCATCTACGGCGGCAGCTTCAACCTGTTCAGCGTGACTATGAAGCGCATGGGCATTGAAGTGACTTTTGTCGATCCCGACTGTTCGGAAAAGGAACTGAACGCAGCCTTCCGGGACAACACCAAGGCAGTCTTTGGCGAGACTATCGCCAATCCTGCTCTGACGGTGCTGGACATTGAAAAATTCGCCAACGCCGCCCACGCCCATGGCGTACCCCTGATCGTGGACAACACCTTCGCCACCCCCATCAACTGCCGTCCCTTCCAGTGGGGCGCGGACATCGTCACCCACTCCACCACCAAGTATATGGACGGTCACGGTGTTGCTGTCGGCGGCTGCATCGTGGACAGCGGTAAGTTCGACTGGACCAAGTATCCGGATAAGTTCCCCGGCCTGTGCACCCCCGATGACAGCTACCACGGTGTGACCTACACCGAGCGGTTCGGTCTTGCCGGCGCTTTCATCACCAAGTGCACCGCGCAGCTGATGCGCGACCTGGGTTCTATCCAGTCTCCCCAGAGTGCATTTTACCTGGGTCTGGGTCTGGAAAGCCTGCCTTTCCGGATGCGCCAGCACTGCGACAACGCCCAGAAGATCGCAGAATTCCTGCAGGGCCATGAGAAGGTCACCTGGGTCAAATACTGCGGTCTGAAGGGTGACAAGTATTACGAGCTCGCCCAGAAGTACCTGCCCAACGGCTCCTGCGGTGTCATTTCTTTTGGCCTGCAGGGCGGCAGAAAAGCGGCAGAAATTTTCATGAAGCACCTGAAGCTGGGTTCCATCGAGACCCATGTAGCTGACTCCAGAACCTGCTGCCTCCACCCGGCTTCCGCCACCCACCGGCAGATGACCGACGAGCAGCTGGAAGCCGCCGGTGTCGGTGCTGACCTGATCCGCTTGAGCTGCGGTCTGGAAAACGCAGAAGATCTTATCGCAGACATCGCGCAAGCCCTGGAGAATATCTAAGCCAAAAGCCCCGGTGTCCCGGGGCTTTTTTGATTGCAATTCTTTCCCAATCATGGTAATATGGTGGTGTACATAAAACTTGCAAGGGGTAAATACTATGAAAAAACAACCCGCGCATTACATGACTACCTTTAAAGAGCGAGTCAGTTACTGGACCTACTTTGTGGGTCAGAACATCTACTACAACATCACCGCCGCCTTCATCTCTACATACCTTGCCATGCAGGGCATCTCCCTGGCCAAAGTGGCGATCGTTTTGCTGATCGTCAAGATCTGGGATGCGGTGAATGATCCCATTTTCGGCTTTATTTTTGATAAGGTCAAATTCAAAAGCCGTCAAAAGAGCCTGCCCTGGCTGCGAATCGCAGTTCTGCTGATCCCGGTGGTCACCATCTTGCTGTTCTCCATTCCCTCTTTTATGAACGAGACCGGTAAACTGATCTGGTTCGGTGTTGCCTACCTGCTGTGGGATACCGTGTACACCTTGACAGATGTGCCTGCCTACGCCATGCTGAACACCATGACCGACGATCTGCAAGAGCGCAACACGCTGCTGTCTGTCAACCGGGTGTTTTCCGGCGCTGGCGTGCTGATCTACGGTGTGGTGCTGCCTTTGCTGATCAGCGAACAGGTGGGAATGAGCGCCTCCTGGGCCATTGCCATCATGTCCATCTTCAGCGCGCTGACCATGGTACCCTTGATCGTCAACTGCAAGGAGCGCAACTATAAGCCCGAAGACGAAGAAGAGAATTTCACCCCCAAGCAGATGTTCCAGTATCTGGGCAAAAACAAGTATCTGCTAACCTATTACGCCGGTTATATGGCAACGGACGCGCTAAAGACCTCTGCCGCCGTGCTATTGTTTGTATCCTTCTACCTGTTTGGCAATTCCCTGTACTCCATCGTTCTGAATGTACTGAACATGGTCCCCGGTGTCTTTGCCGCCATGCTGATGCCCACACTGCTGAAAAAGTTTGACAAATTTAAGACATTGTTCGTGCTGAACATCGTCAATATCATCCTGGGTCTTGTGATCTACTTTGCCGGCTATGGCGATCAGACCTTCTTCCTGGTCATGACCTGCCTGCGCACCATTCCCATGAGCGTTGTTGGCATTCTGGCTTTCATGTTCACCCCGGACTGCGCCGAGTACGGCCAGTACAAATCCGGCATCAGCGCAAAGGGCATCACCTTCGCCATCCAAACCTTCTCCGTTAAGATCACCGGCGCAGTTTCCTCCTCTCTGGCGCTGTTCCTGCTGGGTCTGTTTAACTGGACCGCCGTAGAAGCAGAAAGCTTTGAGGAACTGGCAGCCATGGGTATCCAGCAAAGCGAGACTGCCCTGAACGGTCTTTGGCTCGTGTATGCATTGGTTCCCGTCATTGGTATGATCATCTCCACCTTCTTCTATTTGGGCTACAAGCTCAACGACAAGGATGTGCAGATCATGGCCAAATGCAACGCAGGCCAAATCACCCGGGAAGAAGCAGAAGCCCAGCTTTCCAGAAAATACTGATACATAAACCAAGGCGCGGTGCATAAGCACCGCGCCTTGCAAATTATTATTTACCGAATTTTTCTGACCCGGAGGACACCGTCCATTTGAGAAAGTGTCTGGATCACATGCTCCGAAGGCTTTGCGTCCAAATCCAGAATCGTGCAGGCATACTCGCCCCGGCTGCGGTTCATCAGATCGGAAATATTGATATTCTCTGCCGCCACCGCACCGGTAAACCGGCTCAGTGTGTTGGGAATGTTCCGGTGCAGGATCACGATCCGTCCCGGCTTACTGCACACACCCATGTCGCAATTGGGGAAATTCACCGAATTGATGATATTGCCGTTTTCCAGATAGTTCATCACCTGCTTAACGGCCATTCGGGCGCAATTATCCTCCGATTCTTCCGTAGACGCACCCAAATGGGGAATGGCCACGACACCTTCCATATTTGCAGTCCGGTCATTGGGAAAATCTGTAATATACCGCTTGACCTTTCCGGATTTTAGCGCCTTTTCCAGATCATCATCATCCACCAGCGCATCCCGGGCGAAATTCAGCAGGATCACGCCATCCTTCATTTTCTCCATTGCTTCGGCATTGATCATCTTGCGGGTACTGTCCAACAGCGGTACGTGCACAGTGATTATATCGCAAGTTTCGTAGATCTCATCCAGTGTCTTCACCGGTTGGATGTGGCTGTCCAGATGCCATGCCGCATCAATGGAAATATAGGGGTCATAGCCATAGACCTTCATACCCAAACCTACCGCAGCATTGGCAAGCGGGCCGCCGATGGCACCCAAGCCGATGACACCCAGCTTTTTGTCCATGATCTCGCAGCCTGCAAATTGGGACTTTCCCTTTTCCACCTTTTTCGCAATATCACCTTGATCTTTAATGGACTTGACCCATTCAATGCCGCCGACCACATCCCGGCAGCCCAGCAGCATACCGCAGATAGCCATTTCCTTGACGCCGTTGGCGTTGGCGCCGGGGGTGTTGAACACCACAATACCTGCTTCCGCGCAGTCATTCAGAGGGATATTGTTCACGCCTGCACCGGCTCTGGCCACTGCCAGCAAATTCTCCGGCAGTACCATATCGTGCATAGACGCACTTCGCACCAGCACCGCCTGGGCATCCTCCAGCGTTGGGACGGTTTCGTAATTTTCTGTCCATAACGCCGTTCCCTTCGGAGATATTTTATTCAGATAATGTACTTGATACATACAAACACCTTCCCCTGGAAGTTATCGATTATTCTTTTCAAAGGTTTCCATGAACGCCACCAACGCTTCCACGCCCGCCAGCGGCATGGCGTTGTAGATGCTGGCCCGCATACCGCCTACACTGCGGTGACCTTTCAGATTGACCAGCCCTGCCGCCGCAGCTTCCTTCACGAACTTCTCATCCATGGCAGCATCTCCGGTGATAAAGGGAACATTCATGAGTGAGCGGTCTTTCTTGACGACCGTGCCCTTGAACAGGTCG
This sequence comes from Oscillospiraceae bacterium, assembly GCA_017936985.1. The sequence goes on along the minus strand of JAGBEM010000080.1, from coordinate 3,854 downwards.
CTGCTGTCCAGGAAATCATACAGCACCTTGGCTTTTGCTTTGTTGTGCTCCGCAATAGCCTCCAGGCCGCCAATGCTTTTCAGCCACTGGAAGACCAACCCGCAGATATAAATGCCGTAAGCCGGGGGAGTGTTGTACATGGAGCCGTTGTCCGCATGGGTCTTGTAGCGCAGCATAGTCGGTGTGCCGGGTAACACATCCTCCGTGATCAAGTCCTCCCGGATGATTGCAATGACCACACCGGCCGGGCCGATATTCTTCTGGACACCACCGTAAAGCATACCGTACTTCGTCACATCCACCGGCTCAGACAGGAAGCACGAGGACACATCCGACACCAGAGGCTTGCCCTTGGTATCCGGCAAGTTCCAGAACTTTGTTCCGTAAATGGTGTTATTCTCGCAGATATAAACATAGTCCGCATTCTCGCTCACCGGCAGATCGGAGCAGTCCGGGATGTAAGAAAAGGTCTGATCCGCAGAGGACGCAATGGCATTTGCCTGGCCGTAAAGCTGTGCTTCCTGCCACGCCTTTTTCGCCCACTGACCGGTGATGATATAGTCTGCCACCTTGTTTTTCATCAGATTCATAGGCACCATAGCAAACTGTTGGGAAGCGCCGCCTTGCATAAACAGAACCTTATAGTTATCCGGGATCCCCATCAACTCCCGCAGGTCACTTTCTGCGGTGTCGATGATCTTTTGATAGGTCTTTGATCGATGGCTCATTTCCATAACAGACATACCGCTGCCCTGGTAATCCAGCATTTCCGCCGCAGCCTGCTGCAGCACCTGCTCCGGCAGCACTGCCGGACCTGCAGAAAAATTAAAAACTCTTGCCATAAGACATCCTCCCTCTTCCCTATTCTACAAAAAAGCGCGGGTTTTGTGCTTGTATCGCAGACAGGTGTGTTTATACTGCGTATCATACCACTGTTCTGCAGATTTGACAATTGGAAAATCCCCCAATATTTCAGCTTGTTTTTGGGATTTTATATTGCGTCTTTCCCATCAAATATAAAAAAGACTTGCTCAGGGCTGTAAAAAGCGATATAGTATAAGAAAAAACGAAAGAGGATCGACTATGCAGTACAGAATTTTGGGCAAGTCCGGCTTGCAGATCTCCCGGCTTGGCTTTGGCGGTATCCCCATTCAGAAAACCGACGCAACGCAGACGAAAAAACTGATGCAGGCACTTTTGGATGCCGGCGTGAATTACATCGACACTGCCCGGGGCTATACCGTCAGCGAAGAATATCTGGGAGAAGCGCTGGAGGGGATTCGGGAGCATTTCGTTCTGGCTACCAAAAGTATGTCCCGGGATTATGCCGGCATGACGAAAGACATCGACATCAGCCTGAAAAATCTGCGTACTGACTACATCGACCTGTACCAGATCCACAACCCCAATGCGGCCCAGTTGGAGCAGGTATTAGCCCCCGGCGGCGCACTGGAAGCCCTCTATGCCGCAAAGGCTGCCGGCAAGATCGGACATATCGGTATCACGCTGCACAGCCTAGAATTGTTCCAAAAGTGCGTGGAAATGGACTGGGTAGAAACCATCATGTTCCCCTACAATATTGTGGAGACCCAGGGGCAGTCTTTGATCGCCAAATGCGCAGAAAAGAACATCGGCTTTATCTGCATGAAGCCCTTGGCCGGCGGTGCCATTGACGATGCCACCCTGGCGTTGCGCTACATCGCCGCCAATCAAAATGTGACCGTGGTGATCCCTGGTATGGAAGCAGAAGATCAGATCACCCAAAACATCGCCGCGATTCAGGACGAAAGTCCCCTTTCCATAGAAGAACAGGAACATATCCAGGCCCTTCGGGATTCTCTGGGTACCCACTTCTGCCGCCGGTGCAATTATTGCGCCCCCTGTTCGGTAGGTATCAACATCTCCATGGTGTTTTTGGTGGAGGGCTATTTCACCCGTTACGGACTCACCGACTGGGCAAGATCCCGTTATGCCACTCTGGACAAAAAGGCTTCCGACTGCATCGGCTGCGGTGTCTGCGAAAGCCGGTGTCCTTACAACCTTCCCATCCGGGAAATGCTGAAAAACGCTGCAAAAAAGCTGGATAACTGACAAAAGGGCGAACCAACCGGTTCGCCCTTTATAATTTGGGAATTAACGCTTTGTTGGATGCAAGCACAACATAAAGAATATGTCATTGCGAGGAGCCGTAGGCGACGTGGCAATCTCCTGGTACAATGTATCCATTTGTATGCACCAAAGGTTATCATATAACCCCAAATTATATCATCGACAGAACATTGTACAATTGTTTCATTCTTACCGGGGATTTCCGCGGCCTTTACGGTCCTCGCAATGACACGGTAGTTTAAAAATACCGCCGATGCAAAAGCACCGGCGGTATTGCATTACATCGTATAGTTATCGAAATAACCCTGCACCAGAATGATGGGCGTACCCTTATCGCCGGAGCCGGAGGTCAGATCGCACAGCGAGCCGATCAGGTCGGTCAGCCGCCGGGGTGTGGTGCCCTGGGAAGCCATAGAGCCTGCCAGATCGCCCTTTTCCCGAATACGCTGCTCAATGGCCTGCTTCAGCGCATCGCCGGAAAGATCCGCAAAATCATTGTCTGCCAGATACTTCAGCTTCAGCTCATTGGGCGTACCCTCCAGACCGGGGGTGTTGGCAACGGAAACGCTGGGGTCAGCCAGCTCCCAAATCTTACCTACGGGATCCTTGAACGCACCGTCGCCGTAGACCATGACTTCCATGTGCTTGCCGGTGTTTTCCAGCAAACGTTTCTGGATCTCCATCACCAGATCGGTACATTCCTTGGGGAACAGCTTGATCTTGTCTTCCGTGGACTTGTTAGAGCCCAGCAGACCAAACTTTTCGTTGTAGCCGCTGCCGTCCACGCTCTCGGTCAGAATATCATCCAAACCGCAAACCCTCTCCGCGCCGGCAGCCTTCAGGATCCGCTTGGTGCGGGCACGGGTGTGAATGTCACAGGTCAGTACGTTCTTGGTATAGTTCAGGATCACCCGGGGATTGTTGGCAAAGATGATCTCTACCTCAGCACCCTCTTCCCGGATCAGATCGCCGTAATACTTGACATAGTCCACCAGAGTAAAGGGATGCAGATTTTCGCCAAACAGCTCCCGATACTTTTCTTCCGTCAGCACATCGCTGTAGGGGTTGACGCCAGCTGCGTCCAGCTTGTCCAAACTGACCAGCTCGTTACCCACTTCATCGGAAGGATAGCTCAGCATCAGCACGATCTTCTTGGCACCCCGGGCAATACCCCGCAGGCAGATAGCAAACCGGTTACGGGACAAAATGGGGAAGATCACGCCGATGGTCTCGCCGCCCAGCTTGTTGCGCACATCCTTGGCAATGGCATCGATGCCGGCATAGTTGCCCTGAGCACGGGCCACAACGGATTCTGTAATGCCCACCACATCCCGATCGTTCAGGCCGAAGCCCTCACTTTCAGCAGCTTCCAGCACGCTCTGTACAACGATCTGCGCCAGATCATCGCCTTCCCGGATAATGGGGCAGCGGATGCCTCTGGAGGTGGTTCCGACTTTTCTTTCCATGATCATTACCTCTTTTCCCGATACCGAAACCGGCATCGGATCAAAATCAAAATACATGAATGTTATACCGCAAATCGTTTCTATTTTCAATAAAAATTTTTAAAAAAACAGCATCCTGTAAAAAATTGTAGGATTTCACAATTCTTTCCCACCTGCAACATTTCTATTCGCCACGAAAAACCATGCCGACCTTCCATGTTGAGATTGACACTTCCCAGTTTCTCATCGACTTACCCCTCTTGTAAAATCCAGTCAAAACTGCTATACTGAAAGAAAATC
>JAGBEM010000003.1 GCA_017936985.1 Oscillospiraceae bacterium | reverse complement strand
CATTTCATTTGCATCAACTCCTGGGAAAGACTATGCGCCCGATGGCGGCAACATACCATCGGGCGCAAAAAAACCGGCAGCAAAAGCTGCCGGCATTATCTGATTTACTTCTTTGCTACTCTGGCTATGGTCTGACCAAAGGGGCTGAACACAACATTGATGATCAGCTCGGGCACAAAATTCGCAAGTACCAATCCGGTCAAGACATAGGAAACAATATCTCCACCCTCTGCCCAAGCAGACAAAACATCCTTGAAAAACGTCATCATGCAGACCACAAACGTTCCGGTATTGACCACAGGGCAAACGATCGCTGCCAGAAGCATGGCGATATACGCATTTTTTACCTTCAGCGCCTTATAAGCGCCACCGGCCGCAAGACCTGCCAGTATTCCCTTTGCCATTACCACGACGAAGCACAGCATGGGGTTTGTCTGGAATACCATGGCACCGCCCATATCCGCGCCGGAAACGCAGTTCATGTACACGATCACACCAAAGGTTCCGCCTAAAATCGCACCTGCGGATGGGCCGTAAACTGCAGCGCCCAGGACGATGGGGATCAGCACCAGTGAGATGCTAAATCCGCTGGCTGTTGTAAGCACACCGCCAAGGAACTGCATAACAAGCACAAGTGCCATCAGCAGAGCAATGCCTACCATACGTTTGATTTTTTGGTTTCTCAAAAAAATTCCTCCTTGCTGTCGCTCCGGCTATCCGGATGCGATGCAAATGTATTTATCTACAGCGACTTTGCGCTACAGACCGTTAGAAATCCTCCGGAACAGCACCGTTTTCACCCAGATCATCAAACTCCATCTGGGCAGGTGTGCCGGATTTCATAGCTTCCCACTGTTCTTTTGTGACCAGGATGGAACGGGGCTTGCTGCCCTGGAATGGGCCTACGATTCCCTTTTCCTCCATCTCATCCACGATCCGGGCAGCTCTGGCATAGCCAAGCTTCAGTCGGCGCTGGAGCATGGATACAGAGGCCTGACCGGTCTCCAAAATCACATCCACAGCAGCCGGAAGCAGCTCATCGCCATCGACCTCAGCAGCATTGGGTTCCGGGTCGGAAACGGTAGCCTTACCGGTACCGGTCTGGGCCGCTTTCCGCTCGATCTCTTCCATAACCTGCTGGTCGTAGGTAGTGTTGAAATTCTCCTTTACATAGGTAGCAACCGATTCTACCTCAGAATCGCTGACGAAACATCCCTGAACACGCAGCGGCTTGCCAGCACCGATGGGTGCATACAACATGTCACCCCGGCCAACCAGCTTTTCTGCGCCCTGTGTATCCAGAATGATACGGGATTCCATAGCAGATGCCACCGCAAAGGCAATTCGGGAAGGAATATTTGCTTTCATCAAGCCGGTGATCACATCTGCAGAGGGGCGCTGGGTCGCAATGATCAGATGGATACCGGCCGCACGGCCCATCTGGGCAATCCGGCAGATGGATTCTTCCACTTCCTTGGCCGCAACCAGCATCAAATCAGCAAGCTCATCGATGATAACCACGACCTGCGGAAGTTTTGTCCCCTCTTCCTCCGACTCTACAATGGAATTGTAGCTTTCCAGGTCACGGACGCCGGCATCGGACATTGCCTTGTAACGGCGCATCATTTCCGTGACCGCCCACTGAAGAGAGCCTGCAGCCTTCTTAGGATCGGTAACGACAGGGATCAGCAGATGAGGTATGCCGTTGTAAATGCCCAATTCCACCATCTTCGGGTCCACCATGATCAGCTTTACATCCTCAGGACTTGCCTTGTAAAGCAAAGAAATGATGATAGAATTCATGCACACAGACTTACCGGAACCGGTGGTACCGGCAATCAGCATATGGGGCAGCTTGGCAATATTACCAACGATACAGTTACCGCTGATGTCCTTGCCAACTGCGAAAGAGGACCTGGAGGAAGCCCGGTTAAATTCGTTGGAATCAATGACTTCCCGCAAAGAAACGGTCGTTACGGCCCGGTTCGGCACTTCGATACCCACCACGGAGATCTTGCCGGGAACTGCTGCGATACGTACACCGGAAGCACCCAAGCTCAGAGCAATATCATCAGCACAGGTAGTCAGCTTGTTCAGCCGCACGCCCTTATCCAGCTCCACTTCATACCGGGTGACACTGGGGCCACGAGTCACATTGATGATATGGGCCTCGATCTTGAAGCTGGCCAGCGTTTCATTCAGCCGACGGGTATTCTCACGCATTTCCATAGTACCGTCTGTTGTGCCGCGGCCGGAGCTTTTCAGCAGATCCAGCGGAGGGAAGCAGTACTGAGGCTTTTCGATTGCCTCTGCCTGTGCGATCTCCGCTGCCACCTGAGCGGCGGATTCCATCGCATCCTTGGCAGTTACCTTTTCCTGCGCAGCGGGCTGCACAGGGGCTGCAGGCGACGCAGGAATAGGCTCTTCTGTCTTTTCAAACAGCGGCATCTGTTCCGGTACCGGCTCCATAGGAGAAACATTGGTATTCCTTACTTCTCTCTTGGGCTTTGCAGGTACGATCAGGTCAATTTCCACATCCTCGCTCACTGCCTTATCCGCAGCTGCCACAGGCTTTTCAATATCACCGTCGATCTGACTCATAAAATCAGAAGCCTTCTTGCTGGCCTTGTGCTTGGGCGCAGGCTCCAAAGCCTCCTGTGCTGCCAGTTCCGCTTCCAGTTCTTCCCGCTCAGCACGTTGACGGCGGCGGTTCTCTACATACTCGATCCGCTTATTTGCAAGGTGATTCACTACAACAGCAGCCGGCTCCTGAACTTCTTCCTGCTCCTCATCTTCCCAATCCGCTCTGGGGCGGTTCTGGACTGCACGAATAATGCTGGGAATAGTGATCTGGAAGGATGCCAGCAAAGTGAACACTGCAGCAATGATCAGCACGACCACTGCAAAAGGTCCAAGGCAAATATCCAACAGCAAGCCGATACCACCGCACAGCAGGCCGGCAGTGTAGCCCTCATAGCCACCGTTATACAGCTCTGCCATCACCGCGACACCGGAGGGCAGACTGTCCGGATCCATAAACAGCTGTGACAGGCAGCCGCAGATCAGCACAAAAGAGATCAGGCAAACACTGCGCAGAATGATCGGCCGCTTTCCGCTAAAAGCCTGGATCACAAATAAGTACAAAAGCGCCGGGATCGCTACGTAAAAACTGATCTGACCGATCAGACCCTGGATCAGCGACTTCAGCGCAAGGATCACAATTCCTTCCGGGAACAAAAACATCATCAAGAAGATAATGAACAGTCCCAAGCAAATCACAGAAGTCAGCAGCCGAACCGGGATCACAAACTGATTTTCCTTGGCTTTTTGATTTTTCTTAGCCGGTGTGGACTTGCCACCGGATTTTCCGGCCTGCTTTTTTGCAGCAGCCTTTTGGGCCTGGGATTTCGATTTTTGATCCGCCATGATAGGCCTCCTTTAAATCGTCAGGTATAGGATAAATGTGAAAAGCGCGGCGCCCCAGCTGTAGTTGGCAAATCCGGAAAAACCGGCTTTCACAGAAAGAAACCGAACAAATGTAATGCCCATATAGGCAGCGAGGAATGCTGTCAGGGCAGCCAAAAGACAGCTGAGCACCAGTCCGCCGGACAGGACTACACCTGCGGTAAACAATGCGATAACATCGAAAGCCGACAGAACCAGCAGTGCGGGGATGCACAACTGCAGTCCAATGTCAAGAATGTAGCTGCGGTCACAGCGGCGAAGTTGCCCCACAGTGGTAATGCCGGCAATTCTGGAAATTCCGGGAATGACCCCCAGAACTGCGCCTAGGCCAATGAGGATAGCATCCAGACCGGATACCTTTTGTGCGTTTTTATTTCCTCCAGGGAAATAGGGCGGCAAATACAGAAGTACGCCATTGACTGCAAAAAACAATGCAGTAAGCCACAACCGCTCTGTTACGTTCTGCGTCCAAAACAGCAGAACAAATCCCAATAGTACCGGGATCGCAGCGGTTTTCAAAAATCGCAGATCCTTTAAACTGTTCACATCCGGTTGGCGCTTCCGCTTACGCGCCGGAACAGATGCGATCCTACGCTCTCTCTGGAGCTTGGCAAGCTGCGGCCAGCAGCTAAGCAGCAGAGCAAGCAACGCACTCATATGAACCGCAAGTTCCAACAAAGGATTCTTCTGCACGCCCATAAGCAAACGGAGCAAGTCTCTGTGCGCTTCTGCGGAGATGGGCAGAAATTCAGCAAAGCCAGAAATCAAGCCATACAATAGACTTTGCAACCAATACATTTCCACCATCATCTCCCTTTTCATAATCGTTCAAGTTATCATAGCATATTTTTTCCCGGATTTCCACCCTATTTCAAAAAAATACTATTTAGTTTCCGCTTCGTTTAGATTTATCCGCCTTTTCGATCATCTTGTGCAGCGCACTGAGTGCATCATTGAGTCCTCCCAGCTTGTCGATCAAGCCTGACTCCACTGCCTGCTTGCCATAGAGAATCGTGCCAACATCCGTGGCCATTTCTCCAGTAGCCATCATATAATGCTCAAAATCTTCCCGGCTGATCTTGGAATTTGTCGTTACAAAATCAGCGATCTGCTCCTGGATCCGCTGGAAATACCGGAAAGTTTGGGGCGCACCAACCACCAAACCTGTCATTCTTACCGGATGGACTGTCATGCTGGCTGTGGGCGTAATAAAAGACTTTTTCGTACATACAGCCAGTGGGATACCGATGGAGTGGCCACCGCCCAGCACCAGTGATACCGTAGGCTTTTTCATGCCCGCGATCATTTCCGCAATGGCAAGCCCCGCTTCGATGTCGCCGCCTACGGTGTTCAGCAGAAGCAGCAGACCGTCGATCTCGTCGCTTTCCTCAATGCCGGCAAGCAGGGGCAGAACGTG
>JAGBEM010000079.1 GCA_017936985.1 Oscillospiraceae bacterium | reverse complement strand
ATCCGTCTGGTCTTCCGCCGCATCCAGGATCTTCGCCGCTCTGACCGCCTCTCCAGCCTCCAGAGCCACCTTTCCTCGTAAACGCAGCTCCGCATCTATCCCCGGAAGCGATTCCAGTACCTCCGGCTGAATCTGCGCCAATAGCAAACACCGTGTGCGCTCCAATTCCAGACCGTAGTAGGGTGAATTTCGTCCCGTTTCAGCACACCGATTCAAAAGCTGCACTGCCAGCGGCCGTTTTTCCGCTTCCAGCGCCCTTTGGGCAAGCCGCAGGCAGCTCATCGCCTCCAGTAGCCACCGCTCTCCATCAAAAACATCATCCGGTGCCCGATAGTCTTTCAAAATCTCGCAAACATCATCAAATGCGTCCTGGCAGTAAGCCTTCCGCGCTTTTTCCATGACAACCTGGTTAGAAGATACCACCACATCCTCCTCCAGGAAGTAGCTAATGCTTTTCCCTAACCTTGCCGCCAACGTCCGCAGCACATCCATGGACGGACGGGCAGAGCCGTTTTCAATTTGCGAAAGCATATTCCGGGTGATCAGGTTTTCGCACAGCTGCCGCTGGGAAAGTCCCATTTCCAGCCGCGCCTGCTTGAGCCGTTGACCCAACTCCATGTCCATCCCTCCTTGCAGGTAATTGTGATTTACCCCTATTGTAGCACAGATTCTGTCAGATTTCCACCGTTACAAAAAATTCATTTGCTATTTTCTCCCATTTGGTTTACCATAGAGAAAACAACACATAAAGGAGGCGTGGTTTATGGCACTATTTGACCGCCGCGCTGTAAAATCTGCCGCCGGAGATTCCCTGGCGAAAGCACAGAAAGATCCCAAAAGACTGATCCTCATTCATACCGGGGCTACCTTGCTTCTGGCTATTGTGCTTACGGTGATCGACTATCTGCTGGAGCAAAAGATCGGCACCACCGGAGGCCTCGGCGGCATCGGTACCCGTTCGGTTTTGACTACCGTCCAATCTCTGCTGCGTTACGCCCAGATCCTGGTGCTGCCCGTGTGGAATTGCGGTTATCTCTATGCCTGTTTGCAGCTTTCCCGGCAGGAAGCCGCAGACGAACATTCCCTGCTTTCAGGCTTCCGCCGGTTTGGCCCCATCTTCCGGCTAACGCTGCTGCAAGCAGCCATCTATTTGTTCATCGGCTTTGTCTGCGTTTATATCAGTGCTTCCGTTTTCGTCATGACCCCCTGGGCCCAGGAGCTGATGACAACTCTGGAGCCTATGATGGAAACCGGGGAAATCTCCCAAGAGGCTCTGCTTGCCGCAATGGAAAGCGTCTATCTTCCGCTGATTCTGATCTTCCTGGCTATTTTCCTGCTGGTGACCCTGCCCATCTATTACCGGCTGCGCATGGCAAACTTCAGCATCATGGACGGCCAGCGCAAGGGCGCTTTTGCCGCGATCCTGGATAGCTTCCGGCTCACCAGGCATAACTGCATCGCACTTTTGAAGCTGGACTTCAGCTTCTGGTGGTTTTATGTTCTGGATCTGCTTGTCAGCCTGCTTTGCTACGGTGATCTGATCCTGACCGCCTTTGGCGTGGATCTGCCCTGGTCGCCGGATGCCAGCTATTTCATTTTCCTGTTTGTGTACGCCGCCGGACAGCTTCTTCTGTATTCCTGGAAAAAGAACGAAGTTACCGTCACCTACGCCCATGTATACAACGCCCTCAAACCCACCGCGTTGGACACCCCTGCCCCCCAGCCGACCAATCCCCCCTGGCAATACTGATCACAAAACCCGCCCTGAAAGGGCGGGTTTTATCATCGATAATCGATTCTCACAGATTCTCCGCAAGCTATAATTACAAAGTAGCTATCATACCATGTGATGTCATAGTTGCCCGGTGTTGCTGACTTATAGGGGCACGATCCGATCTCCACCATGGTCACCGGCGAAGTCAACTGATAAACGGTTGCCCATTTTGTCGCAAGGATCCCGCTTTCACACACCACAATGGTATGCTCCCCGTCCGGTGCACTCACCAAAAAATAGCTGGCACTTCCACTAAAAGCATACCCGACCACAAAAACCAGCAGTGCAATGCAGAGCAGTACCACAAGCAGCACAAGGATCATCACCCGTGCCCACCACCGCTCCACAGACAGACACCCGATCCACGCAAAGCAAATCATCAGCACAGCGGTTCCTATATACAGCACGCCGCAGGCAATCTCCTTAGACCCAACGCCAAACAGCCACAGCGAAGACCCCTCCTGCACGGAAGCCATTAGGATCAAACACACAAGAAAGCCTGCAAAACCGGCACCGCAGCCGATCCATAACAAATGCTCACCCGTTATCTTTTTCACGCAACGGCTCCTCCACGTATTCCAGCAGATCCCCGGGCTGGCATTTCAGCTCCCGGCAGATAGCCTCCAGGGTACTGAGCCGGATCGCCTTGGCCTTTCCGGTTTTTAAAATGGACAGATTTACCGGTGTCAGCCCAATTCTGTGAGAAAGCTCCAGAGAGGTCATCTTCCGTTTTGCCAGCATTACATCCAGATTTACAATGATTGCCATACTGCCACCTCAAACCGTCAGATCGTTTTCTTCCCGGATCGCCACTGCCGCAGTCATTAAACCGCAGACCACACTGACCGCCAAACACAAAAACGCCATGATCACAACCATAAATACCAGCGGCAGATAAAATACACTGGCCGGAACACAGATCGCACTCACACCGGCACAGCACCACCGGATCACACGGATATGCCCCACATTTTCCTGAACGAACACATCTCCTTGCAGGATCCGCCGCAAAAGCCGGTCCATATTCCACAGCGCAAGACCCACCGCCGGTACGCAGCAGTAAAAGGCGATCAAGATCGCCATCTTCTCATCCTGCGCCAGTGCCCGCACCTGACCGTACCACTGCAGTACCGCCGGCATACCAACTGCCAGGGCCGCCACTACCAAAGCCGCCAACCGCCCGGCCCAAAGAGTTACCTTTACACTTCTTTCATGCTTCATTTTACTTCCTCCTGTTTCACCTTTTTGCGCCTGCCCAGCCTAACGCACAAACAATAAACACCGTAAACAGCCACAGTTAGAACACTAAGCCTCCTCACCGTGCCGCCGCTAAGACTAAACAGCAAGCGGTACCCCGCACCTGCCCAGGACAACTCGTCAAGAACCGCCACGATCCACAGCGTTTCAAAGCCAAACAAAAGCAACGCCTGTGTCAGCAGCGAAGTATAGAGCATTGTCTTTGCAGCTTTCTTCTCTTTCCTTCCAAAGAAATACAGCACCCCGAACAGCAGCTCCACACTCGCCACCAGAATACAGATCACGCCGTCCACCGTCAACATAAAGAAGATACGCAGATTCTTGACAATTGATATTTTATAAAGAAATTGCGCAACCAGCAAATAAACGACCATCGCCAGAATCGAAAATAGTATGGCGATCACCATCGATATCCATTTTGTTTTTGTGCTGCACATACCACTTCCTCCTTAACCATTCGTTTCCAACAACAGCATACCACTATCATTATCGAAAGTCAATAATTAATTAACGAAAAAGAACCCCAGGAAGTTTCCTTCCCGGGGGTTGTCCTTTATACCAGCGCCTTGATGGCTTCTTCTACCAGCTTCGGCAGCTCCTCTGGAACTTCGCAGAAATACTTTCCGCCGTTTTCCTCGATCTCCGGTTTGTCCCGGAAACCCCACAGCACGGAAATGCAAGGCGCACCCGCTTTACCGGCGGTGATCACATCCACCTCACTGTCGCCTACATACACGCACTTTTCCACGCCCAGCTCCGCCATTGCTTTGTACAGCATATCCGGTGCCGGCTTTCTTGGGCATCCGGCGTGCTCACCCATACTGTATACACCGGGGAAAAACTGGGCGCACAAGGCTTTTGTGCCTGCGTCCGGCTTGTTGGAAACTACTGCCAAAGGATACTTCTGGCCCAAACAGGCCAGCGCTTCCAAAATGCCGTCATAGGGCTTTGTTTTGTCCAGGTTATGGGCATTGTAGTAAGGGATGTACACCGCCAGCGCCTGATCCACCGCCGGGCAGTCCTCCACGCCCATGGCTCTGCGGATCAGCTCCCGGGCACCGTTACCCAGAAAGCTGCGCACTTCCCTGTCCGTCCGCTTCGGATAGCCGAACTGTTCCATTGTATAGTTGACCGCATCCGTCAGATCCTGCAGCGTATCCAGCAGCGTACCGTCCAAATCGAATAAAATTCCAATCTTTTTCTCCATAATTTCTGATTTCTCCCTGCATTTTCTCAACTTAAACAAACTATTTAGTAAATTTTATTTTAAAAATTGTATCACACTTTCTTCTCCTTGTCAACGCAGGGCATATAAAAAACACATCCAACCAGCGGATGTGTTTTTATTATATCTTACAGGAAGCTGTTCTTCAAAAATGCGGTGATGCGGTCTGCCAGGATCACATGACCTGCCTCATTAGGATGGATTCCATCCGGCACATACTTTTCCATAAGGATCTTCACCTGAGGCTGCAGACCGCTGCACTTGTAAAGATCCAGCACCGGGATCGCGTAATATTCCGCCATCTGCCGCAGGATATTCACATAGTCGATCAGTCGGACGCACTGCTCCTTGCCACCCTTGATAATGCACTTTTCCTCCACCGTTCTGTGGATAGGTGTTGCAAACACGATCTTGGCTTCCGGATATTTGTTGATCAGCTTCTGGAACAGCGTATGAACCGCACCATAGAAGGTCTCCGGTGTCTTGTCATCAAAGCAACCCACAGCTGCATCACCATGACCAAAATCATTGGTGCCGCCAAAGACAAACACGATATCTGCGGTATCTTCCATCTCATCCACACGGTCAATAAAATTCCGATCCCACCGTGGATTTTCGGAAGGCGTATGCTGATACGCGATCCGCGTGCCGCCGATGCCGTAATTGTAGCAAACAGCGCCCTCATTTTTTGCGATCAGATCAGAAAAACGAAATTCCGGCGCACTGATGCCATGGCCTTCTGTGATGCTGTCACCCAAAAACAAAATTTTCTTACCCTTCAGATCCATGGTTATCTCTCCTAACCTAAAGTTTTATCAAATTATAGAATATATCTGCGGCGCAGTCAACAACTGCGCCGCAAATTATCGATAACTGTCTCTTATGATTCGCTTTTTGTCCACAATGCATTTTTATAATACCGATCCAGATATTCCAGCCGATCACAGAAGAACATCTTCAAAGCGTCGATCGTATCCTCTTTACCATACCGCATACCCCACAGATCCGTATCTCTTGCAAAGGCACCGCATTCACTGAGTTCAGTGTACAGCACATCGATATCCTTCAAGATGTTCTCTTCTATGATCAGAGACTCCCGTAGCTCCAGCCATCGCGCTGCTTCCAATTCATAATAATCAGGACGGATCTTGATCATCGCATTGGTCTCCTTGCGTATGACCCGCTCCTTCACCGACCGGTTTGCATCATAGTCAAAGTCCTTCTTTGAAGCGCTCCATACAACACCCATGCTCTGATCCGTGTCCCAGGGTATCAAATAATGCTCATAGCTGTTACCCTTTTTCACCAACACATGATAAATATTCTTCAAGCCCTGATTGTCAATGGACGATGTAAACTGGAGCATCAAATTGGTGTCGACCATGTTCTCCAGATTGTACATACTGCTGTCTTTCTGATCCAGCACTTTTTGCATGGTACTATAGATCTGTTTTTCATTCACCGGATCGGTAATGAACTCATAGGCATCTTCTGCCTTGGTCAAACCATAATTAACCGCCTTCAGCAAAACATCATTGTCGCCCAATTCCAGATACTTTCCGTCCACCCGGCGCTGCAGCAAAAACAGTCCCATGTACTGGTCATTGATCACCACTTCCACATATTCGCCCGTGGACATTTTATACAGATGATCTTCCCGTGCCGCCAGAATGTTCCAGTAGTCCATCATCAGCTTTTCTTTGATCTTGGTGTCGTCCATGGTCAGGCAGTTCAAAATCCAGTCATCATCCGCGCCCATACCCAAAAAGTCCAAGTGATTATTCAAACCATTTTCGTCTTTCAGCGACAGCTTCCAGGGTTTTTTCGGCTGACCCGCTGAATAATGTCCCCGAATATGCCACTCTAATTCGCTGGTCTGCATATTGGACTTGCCGGTCGCCGGATCCTTGCCCGTCCACAGCGTGATGCTTCCCTTTAAGACATCCCGGTCATCTTCATTTTTGTAAGAAACTTTGCCTTCCATATTCATCACAGGCAAAGTCGTGATCACCACTTTGACGATCCGATAGGTCTTGCCGTTGGTGATGTACAGCCACAGCGGTACATTGTTGCGCACCGATTCCTCCAGGTTTTCCAGTGCTTCATTCTTAATAAATTGCGCGGTACTGTTTGGATCCGACCACTCCAATTCACCGGTCAGATCATAGTAATTGCCAATGTTGTCCGGCGACTGGGATATGTAAATGGTCCAGCTGCTTCTGTCAAAGGGTACCGGCTGGCCGTTGTAAGTCAGCTTTTCAAAATCATATTTTCCGTAATAGTCATATTTGACCACATCTTCTTCGGCGATAAGTCCAATGCCTAAACACAGATCTTTTCGTTTCTGTTCGGTCTCTCCCTTGTCTATCACCAGCAGCGCAACGATTCCTGCCAGAATGGCGGCAACAACAGCAATAATGATAATATTGACCTTTTTCATAGGCATTCTCCTAAAATGAATAGGTTTTCTTGGATGCTTTTATTCTATTCGGTATCCTATCAAAAGTCAATTCATGTTTTTCTACAAAACGGACTTCAGTGCATCTCCCGACGAAGCAGGTACAGGAAGAAATGGCAGCTGTCCAGCGCCTCGATCTGCTGTGCCAGCTTTGCAGCACCGTCCCGGTCGTGCATAGCCAGAGCCGCGAAAGCGCACAGGATCAAGCCGTCCGTAGTGTGAGCTTTCACAATATCATACCCAAAGGGTGGATATGCCGGAGCGCCAACACCGTAGTAATCGTTGACCGCAGCATTTTTGATCTTGTTTTCACCGATCTGCTTCAGCTGCGCAGCCAAAGCCTGAGCATCCTGGTGGCGATTCATTTTTTCCAAAGCAATGCACTGATAGTAGCTGTGCACCGTCGGCGCACCCTTGGTAGAGATGGCAAGCTGCAGATATTCTTCCGCCTTTTCCGGCTCCATTTCTGCCAACGCCAGATAAATGGGCGCATCATTGACAAAGTAATTCTTCTCTTCGCCGTAGTTTTCCGGGAATACCAGGCCATCCCGAAGCAGCTTCTTCGCCACAGCCTGTTGGCCATCATTCCTTTTTTCCATAGCGCAAAGGAAATACAACCAGGCATGGTGCTGGGTCAGATTGCCCTCACCACCCTCATAGGTGTGGAATCGATGCCCCAGCAGGATCTGCTTT
>JAGBEM010000078.1 GCA_017936985.1 Oscillospiraceae bacterium | reverse complement strand
CTATGAGCAGGCGAGAGAGGTTATTCGATACAATGAACGCACTGGCAGAAATCTAAGCAGCTTTGGTCGGATGGACACGGTTGATCAGGTCATGCTTTATCCGCTGCTGACAGATGAAAAAATCAGCAACTACATGACACTGGGCAGGGCACAGGATGCCAAAGATGTCATTATGGGCATTTATAAAGAATACTTCGGTAACAGCGATCGGATCCTTTCACTGGAAGCTATTGATTTTATTAAGTATCGTATTACAAACACTGTACTTACAGTCGCCGAAAGGCAAGGGGCCATGGTGTCTGACGATGCGCAAAAACTTCTGACGGAAAAGAATACCGGGAAGTATTTTACTGAACTGACTGCGTTGGTCGATAGCATCGTGGACCAGATCTCATCCAAGAAAAGCAATGCGCAAAATATGCTGGCCATTAAGGTAAATGATTATATTCACGATAACTATGCCGACAGCGGTCTGACAATCAAACAGATAGCTGCATATTTTCATTTCCATGAGAACTATGTGTCCAACCTTTTCAAGGAAGAGTATGGCGAAAATTTATCGACAGCCATTGAAAAGATCCGTATTGAGAAGGCTTGTGAGCTGTTGGGAATGACCGAAACCAAGGTCGGCGATGTGGCAGAGGCAATCGGCTATTCGTCTGATTCCAGCTTCCGCCGCGCATTTAAAAAAATTACCGGCGTATCACCGGTTGACTATCGCAATTCTCATTGATACAATAATCACGATACAAAAAAGGAGGTTTCACTATGCCGGATAATGATGTAAGAGTTTTTATGCGTTTTCCAGGCGGAAGAGTCAAAACCGTCACACTTAGCTATGATGACAATGTGGAAGCGGATGTCAAGCTCGTGCAGATCATGAAAAAATACGGTCTGAAGGGCACTTTTAATATCAATAGCGGTCAATACCCTCCTGAGGGCTCTGTTGGCTCCATGGGCTGCGGACACCGGAGATTGACAGTGGAGCAATCTACCCAACTGCATAAAGACAGCGGTATGGAGATCGCCTGCCACGGTGTGACCCATCCGTTCCTGGAGCAGCTTCCCGGCAGCCTTTGTGTGCAGGAGGTCTTGAATGACCGGTTGGACCTGGAGCGCATCTATGGTTGCATGGTACGCGGTTTGGCTTATCCCTTCGGTACATATAGTGATGAAGTGGTCGAAGTCTTAAAGGCCTGTGGCATCGTGTATGCCCGAACTGTGACTTCTACCGAGAAATTTGATATGCCCACGGACTGGCTGCGGCTTCCCGGCACCTGCCATCACGGCAATCCCAAATTGATGAAGCTTGCTCAACGCTTTGTAGAAGATAAGCGCAACTGGAGTCCCATGATGTTTTATCTATGGGGACACAGTTATGAATTTGATGATAATGATAATTGGCACATCATCGAAGAATTTGCTGAATACATTGGCGGTCGTGAGGACATCTGGTATGCTACCAACATTGAGATCTACGATTATGTTGCCGCTTATAAGCAGCTGATCTTCAGTGCTGACGGTCACAGAGTATATAACCCCACCGTTACGGAGCTCTGGTTTAGAACTGCACACGGTGTATATAGCGTAAAACCCGGCGAAACAATAAACATTTAAGATTGGAGATATCATTATGAACAAGTACGAAAGACTGGCTAACAAGCTGCAGAACAGAGAAAAGGTCATTGGCACCACCATGTCCATGCTGAATAGCCCCCTGCTGCTGGAGCAGATGAACCGAGACGATCTTGACTTTGTGCTGTTGGACGGCGAACACGGTGTGTTTGACACCCAGAATTCTATTCCCATGCTGCAGGTTGCCCGTCTGATGGGTCTGCCTATCTTTGTTCGTGTGCAGGATGCAGAGTATCACCTGATCGCGAAAACCGTGGATATGGGTGCTGACGGCATCATGCTCCCCAGAACAGAAACGCTGGAGCAGCTGAAGGTCGCTATCGACGCACTGCTGTTCTATCCTGCAGGCCGTAAAGGCTGCGGCGGTCACGGTCAGTTCCGCCCCGGCGAAGCTTTTGACGATTTTGGCAAGACCCGTTACCTGATGCCTCAGATCGAGTCACAGGAGGGCATTGATATGTTGCCCAAAATGCTGGAAACCTACGGTGAATACATCGGCGCTATCATGATTGGACCTTACGATATGTCTGTCATGCTGGGCACCCCCAAGGTCATTGGCTCTCCCGTGATGATCGATGCCATTCAGAAGGTATTCGATATCTGCAACAGCTATGGTAAGTCCTGCGGCATCTTCTGTGACAATGAGGTGCTGGCACAGAAGTACCGTGATATGGGCTGCAATGTCCTCTGGACCGCTACGGATAAGGATTTCTTTATGCGTGGTTATCGGGAAGAGATGGACGTTCTCGCACAGATCAAGTAATTCTACATAAAAAGTGAGGTCAAAGGCTATGAAAATCGTAATTCTGGATTATCCCCGTGAAAATCCCGGTGAGATCGACTGGAGCAAATTTAATAACTATGGCCAGGTCACCCGTTATGAGCGTACCATGCCGGAGCAGGTAGTTGAGCGCATCGGTGACGCTGAAGTGGTGTTCCTGAACAAGACTGTTGTTACGAAGGAAGACCTGGAAAAGTGCCCCAATGTCCGCTTTATCAGTGTGATCGCCACCGGCTATAATACCGTTGATTTCAAGGCTGCCGCTGAGATGGGCATCCCCGTTGCCAACGTACCTTCTTATGGAACTGAGGCTATCGGTCAGCATGCTATCGCATTGCTGCTGGAGATCACCAATCATGTGGCACATCACGATGCCGAAGTCCGTAAGGGCAGAAAGAATGGCCCCGGTGACTGGTGCTTCTGGGATTACCCCAGCATTGAACTGGAGAATAAGACTATCGGTATTATCGGCCTTGGCCGGATCGGTCAGATCACTTCCCGGGTTGCCCAGGCATTCGGCATGAAGGTCTTGGCCTTTGACCAGTATCAGAACGCTTCTCTGGTCAATGAAAACTGCCAGTACACAGATCTGGACACCCTGCTTGCCAATTCCGACGTGATCGCACTGCACTGCCCGCTTTTCAAAGAGACTGAGAATATCATCAATAAGGACACCATCGCTAAGATGAAAGACGGCGTGATCATCATCAACAACAGCCGTGGCGCGTTGGTGGTGGAAGAAGATCTGGCGGATGCGCTGAAGTCCGGCAAGGTCTATGCTGCCGGTCTGGACGCTGTCAGAAATGAGCCTATTGCAATGGATAATCCCTTGCTCAGCGCTCCCAATGTATACTTTACCCCCCATATCAGTTGGGCTGCCATTGAGTGCAGACAGCGCCTGGTCGACTACTCCCTGGATAATCTGAAGGCATACCTGGCAGGTAATCCTACAAACGTCGTGAATATGTAAGGAGAGAAGAATATGAAGTAT
>JAGBEM010000002.1 GCA_017936985.1 Oscillospiraceae bacterium | reverse complement strand
CTTTCCTCCGGCGATATCGCCACCATCGGTGCGCTGCCCAATTTGCGCAAACTGACAATGGAAAACTGCAGTCTTTCCAGTATCGCAAATCTTTCTGCAGCCCAAAATCTGACCTATCTGAATCTTAGCAACAATGCGATCCGTGACATAAGCGTCATTGCCGGTATGTCCCGGCTGGAGGCACTGAGCCTGAGCCACAATGCATTGACAGATCTGAGTCGGCTCTCCTCACTGGCAAATCTGAAGGAATTGGACGTTTCCTACAATTCTCTGGTGTCGATCGCTCCCCTGTCCAGCTGCACCAATTTGTGGGCGTTGGATATTTCCAACAACAGCATTTCCTCCCTGCAAGGTATTGACTCTCTGAAGAGCCTGTCGGTGCTGAAAGCAGACAACAACAAGCTGACAGATGTCAGCTTGCTATCTGCCAACACCGCCCTTACAAAACTGGATCTGTCCCATAATACTCTGACGAGCATATCCGCCCTGTCTGGGCTGAACAGTCTGGAAACACTGCGTTTTGTCTATAACCAGGTTACAGAACTGCCTCAGTGGGATAAGTCCTGTAGTCTGGTCACCATTGAGGGTTCTCACAATCTGATTGCATCGGTAGATTCTTTGAGCGGTTTTGATAAGCTCAATCATGTGATCATGGAGTACAACAATATCGCATCTGTAGATGCGCTGGCCTCATGCCACAATCTGATCAGTGTAAATGTGTTCGGAAATCCTGTGAAGGATGTGTCCGCGCTTGAGAACCAGAGCATCATCGTCTACTACACACCTGTGTAACCTTTTGCCCATCCCAACGGATGGGCAAAATAATTCTTGACATACCTAGATTATCTATGTATAATAAGCATAGATAATCTAGGTATAGGAGGAATGCACTATGAAAATTGAAAAAAGCCTGCTATCCGGTAGCACACCCATGCTGGTTTTGTCGCTTCTGAAAGATGGCGACAAATACGGCTACGAGATGGTGGAAACGCTGGCTCGGCGCTCAGATGACACCTTTCAGCTAAAGGAAGGCACCCTGTATCCCCTGCTTCACGCACTGGAAAAGGAAAAAATGGTGCAATCCTATGCAAAAGTGGCTCCCAACGGTCGGGAGAGAAAATACTACACACTGACCCAAAGTGGCCGTGAGCAGCTGGAGTACAAGGAAAAGGAGTGGCGGCTGTTCTCCGAAAAGGTCAACGCAGTGCTTGGCTGCGCCGGTGCGTGAGGTGGGCCTATGGAACACTGGAAACTGACACAATGGTGTACGTATGCAGTCAGTAAGATCAAGTACACCCCGGACCGCAGAGCTGTCTATGACGAACTGCGGCAGCATCTTGACGACCGATGTGAGAGCTTTTTGGAACGAGGTATGTCGAAAGACGAAGCAGCTGCGAAAACAGTAGAGGTCATGGGTGATCCCAAGGAACTGGCACCACAGCTTGCAGCGATCCACCGTCCTTTCTGGGGTTATGCCTGCAGCATCATCAAATGGGCAAGCATCCTGGTACTGACTGCTGCGTTTCTGGTTGGGCTATGGAATTATCTTTCCCCGTATCTCCGCTCTTCCTACTATTCCCGCTATTCATCGCCCAGTTATAGCTCCGGCAACCCCTACACCGGCGAGGGAGATGCCTTCTTTGGAAAAACGCAGACTGTCCGGCTGACATCGGACCAGTCCTTTACAGACAGCGGCTACACTGTGACGATGACAGACCTAACAGTCTGGACAGCACCGGATTGGGACTTTGCCCGCTGCCATTTTCTGTTGGAGATCACAGCATTGATGCCATGGACTGACGGCCCCATGTTCACTGACACCCTTCGTGTCCGGGACAGTAACGGAACCGAATACCTGTGCTATCTGGATCAAAGCGACTTTGACAAGGGAAAGCAACTTGTGATAGAGAAATATCACACCGGCCCACTGCAATGGCTCTGCGATATAACCTTTCATATGCGTGGTGAGCCTGTCTCCTGGATCGAACTGTATTATGACCGGGATGGCAGAGAGCACGTGATCCGGATAGAACTGCCTGGAGGTGACAGTGCATGAAAAAACTCAGCTTCAAAAAGCTGTCCAGACCTGTACGTACCGGCTGCTGGCTGCTTTTATTCCTGGTCGCACTGTTTTTGATCTATGCAGCATTTGAATTCCCCCTGCTGGGAGCCCGTATGGCATTTCGGCAGGCAGAAAAAGACCACATGGTGGGGCCCAGCGAGATCATCGATTCCTTTCGCCAGCAGGGCGCTGCCTCACGACAGGTCACTGTTGCCGAAACAGAGGATCTGTATCTGATCCACAGCTATCAAACACCATACTGCCACGAACTCAGGATCTACGAAAAGAGCGATTCACCGTCCATACACTGGATCCCTGAGGGACGATACGGAAGTTCTTTCATATATGGCGGCTTTGATCAGCTTGGTCTTGTGCTGTTCGATCATTGTCCAGAAGCAGCGCAGGTTTCTGTGACCTTTGCGTATATGTATGAAGAGAAAATGCAATCCTTAACAATAGGTACGCAACGAACCTATGACAAATTCTTTGTACTGACTGACTTTGGGGCGAACAGCAACGCACTTGATGTGCTATCCGACCACTTTAAAGGCAACGGTAGAGTTCCGGTTACTGTAACTGTTCAGTTTTATGATGCCCAAGGTGCGCTTATCCGCACCGAACAGTTGAACTAGTCCCTCTATTGCAAGAAAGGAGTGAAAGTATGCAAGATTACAGAAAGCTTGCCTCTTCAAAAAGCATGGTATGGATTCTGCTTGCTGCGTTACTCATTACATCCATGATTTTTCCTGTCAGTGCTGCAAACACCTACGCGGAGATCCCTCAGAGCATCCGTAATGAGGCGCAGAGCCTTCTCGCAGATCCCGAAGCGTCAATTCTTCGCATTCACAACGAAGCGATCTTCACCGACCACACAGGCAGAAGCAAGGCATATTATATTGCGATCGCCAAGGACGGAAGTTCCGTAGGGTTACGGGAAACAGAAAGCGGCATTGATCAACTGTATATCAGTCTAAATTCAAAGGTTCTGGATTTCTTTGTCAGTGACAAAATCATGGATTATATGGATGAAGGTGCCAAAATCGCAGATATTTACTGCCTTGATGGCAGCGCTTACAATCAAGGAACGGTCATCTGGTATATCATAGACTACAATAAAGCAATATACAGATTCGTATACTTTTATCATCCCCAAATTGGGGAGTTCCTGTTTCCGCAGAATGAATTTGAAGCCTATCGAAAATCTGTGATCCAAGATCCACAAATGCGCTTAGGTCTGTACGATCTTGCCCCTTATGATTTAAATTCTGATCATTTTTATCTAAACTTGACAGGCTCCCGAGAGAACACCACGCCAACCATTCACTTGGTTCTGATCAGCGTTGGCTCCATGGTGCTAATCGGGCTGATCGTCATTATCCTAACATGGCTGTATAAAAGAAGGGCGCATCATCTTGAGGATTCGGTGGTGCCGTTGGATCTTGTATGCCCTCCCCCTGGCGTACCGGTAATGGATCCCGGCGACGAAATAGGTGTATTGAACCGTCCATAAATAGTAAGAACTCCGGGAGTTTTCCCGGAGTTCCTTTTTACGCATTTTCCAGAATCAGCTTCAGCGCTTCCACGATAGCTTGGCGGCGGACATCGTCCCGGTCGCCGGAAAAGCGGAACTGCTTTACAATGGAGATATTGTCGCTTTCAAAACCGATAAACACCGTACCCACAGGGTTACCGTAGTCATCACCGGTGGGGCCGGCAAGCCCGGTAACGGACACAGCGTAGTCCGCATGGATCAACTCGCGGACACCGGTTGCCATGGCCTGTGCTACCGGTGCAGATACCGGGCCATAGGTAGACAGCATTTTGCCATCCACACCCAGAAGATTCTTCTTGACCTTATTGGTATAACTGACCACGCCGCCGTTATACACTGCAGAGCTTCCGGGAACTGCCGTCAGCGCCGCACCGATGCCGCCGCCGGTACAGCTTTCCGCCGTGACAAGGGTCTTCCCAGCCAGTGTTCGAATCACATCATATGCCAGGTTCGTCATGATACTTCACCGACACGCGCTCGATGGATTCCAGCGCTCTCTCGATCAGCGCTTCCCTGTCCAGTTTTTCCTCGGCGTGGAGGAGCTGACCCAGGGTGGGCTTGGTTTTGGGATGCTTGGGGGTAAAAACTGTGCAGCAGTCTTCATAGGGCAAAATAGAAGTTTCCAGTGTGCCGATTTTCCGAGCGATCGTCACGATCTCTTCCTTGTCCATGCCGATCAGCGGCATAAACACAGGAATATCCACCACCGCGCCGGTGACCGTCATGGCCTCCATGGTCTGAGATGCCACCTGTCCCAGGTTTTCACCGGTGATCAGCGCGCCGCAGCCATCATGCTTGGCAATCCGCTGAGAGATCTCCATCATAAACCGGCGCATAATGAGAGTGAAGAACTCCTCCGGGCAATTATCCCGGATAGCTTCCTGAATTTCTGTAAAGGAAACGATATTCACAGTCATTTTCCCGCAGTAACGAGTAACCAGTCTGGCAAGCTCAATGACCTTATCCTTGGCGAGCTGAGAGGTGTAGGGATAGGAGAAGAAATGGACACACTCGATCTCCACACCCCGCTTGGCGATCATATAGGCAGCTACGGGAGAATCAATACCGCCGGACAGCAGGCACATAGCTCTGCCGCCCACACCGGTGGGCAGGCCGCCGGCACCGGGAACTGCCGGTCCATGGACATAGGCCGCCAGATCCCGGATCTCCACATAGACGGTATACTCCGGGTGCTTGACATCTACTTCCACAGTCGGATGGGCCTCTGCCAGTCTGCCGCCGATCTCTTGGGACAGCTGGATGGAAGTCATGGGGAAACGCTTGTCAGAGCGCTTAGACTCCACCTTGAAGGACTTGGCACAGTCCAGATCGTCACCCAGATAATTCTCGATGGCATCAAAGATCGCATCCAGATCCTTTTCACAGGGGCGGCAGCGGCACAGGCTGACCACGCCGAAAATGCTGTGGCAGGCTTCCCACGCGCCGTCCACATCACAGCTTTCGTCCATAGGTTCTACATAGACGGTGGACTGCATGATATAGACATCAAAATTGCCGTAGGGCTTCATCCGGCGGCGGACATTTTGCCGAAGTTTACTTTCAAACTGCCGCTTGTTAGCACCTTTCAGGACGATTTCGCCCAGCTTTAACAGAAAAATCTCTTTCATTTTATATCCTCACATTATCGATTTCCTAAATTGACTGCCCGATATTGGATGGCCTCTGCAATATGCTGGGGCTGAATGTCTGCACTGCCATCCAGATCAGCAACAGTCCGGGCGACTTTTAAGATGCGGTCATAGCTTCTGGCAGTCAGCCCCATGGCATCAAATGCCTGTTTCATCAGTTCTGCTGATGCCTCGTCCAACTGGCAGAATTGACGCATCTGATCCGGGCCCATCCGGGCGTTGCACATATTGCCGTCGCCCCCAAAGCGTTCATGCTGAAGCTGCCGGGCAGCATCCACACGTGTTTTGACAGATGCAGAAGGTTCGGCTTCTGCCCGCTCCCGCAGGTCTTCAAAATGCACCGCCGGAACTTCCACTACAATATCGATTCGGTCCAGCAGTGGGCCGGAGATCCGGCTGCGGTAGTTTGAAACCGCCTGTTCCGAGCAGGTGCAGCGCCCGGAAGGATCGCCGTACCAGCCACATTTGCAGGGATTCATGGCGCAAACCAGCATAAATTCTGCAGGATATGTCACCGCACCGCTGACACGGGAAATGGTAACCTGTCCATCTTCCAAGGGCTGACGCATCATATCCAGAGTGTCTTTACGGAACTCCGGCAGCTCGTCTAAAAACAGGACGCCCTTGTGAGCCATGGAGATCTCGCCGGGCTTGGGATTGCTGCCGCCGCCGGCAAGTCCTGCATTGGAGATGGTGTGGTGGGGACTGCGGAAAGGCCGCCGGGTCACCAAAGGCTCTTTTGCTGTCAGCATGCCCATGACGGAATAGATCTGACTAACTTCCAAAGATTCTTCCCAACTCATGGTTGGCAAAATCGAGGGCAGCCGCTTACTGAGCATACTTTTACCGGAACCGGGTGGGCCGATGAGCAGCACATTATGGCTGCCGGCTGCTGCGACTTCCAAAGCACGCTTTACATTTTCCTGGCCCAGAACATCCTTAAAATCCGGCTCATGGACAGCAGTAAGCGTAGGCATCCACAGGGGTTCTTCCTGCAAAGTAGTCTCGCCATTGAGCGCCGCTGCCAGTTCGCGGATATTCCTGATGCCATAGACAGCTGGGCCCCGGGCAAGAGTCGCTTCGGCTGCATTTTCCGCAGGTACGAACAGTGCCTTGATCCCCTCTCGTTTTGCCGCCAGCGCCATCGGAAGCACACCGGAAACCGGGCGAAGCGTACCTTCCAAGCTAACCTCTCCGATAAATGCGGAGGTGCTCTTGGGTCTGCGGACGCCGCCGGCTGCAGCCATGATGCTTAAGAGGATCGGCAGGTCATAATGGGTGCCGGCTTTTTTCAAATTGGCAGGTGCCAGATTCACAGTAATGCGGCTGGTAGGAAAGGTCAGACCGGAGTTTTTTGCCGCGGCACGGACACGCTCCCTGGCTTCTTTCACTGCCGCATCGGGTAGACCAACAATATCAAAGCCCGGCAGACCGTTGGAAATATAGCACTCAGCCACCACACCGTTTCCCCGGATGCCGGTGATGCCAAGGGTTTTGACGCTGCAGATCATAGTTTCGCCTCTTTTCTCGCATTTAGGAATATTATAGCGCATTTGTGCGAGAAAGACAATCTTTTTTTAACATTTATTTGACTGCATTTACTGAGCATGTTATACTGTACTTGCACGGATCATGTTAACAAAACAGTAAGCTAAAATCTAAGGAGATAGCATTGATGAAAAAACTGATATCGGCAATGTTCTGCATATGTCTGGTAGCGGCAATTCTATTTGGCTGCTTCTGCGATAGCTCCCAAAACACCGCAACTCCGACCGTTTCCCCTATCTCACAGGATGCGACCAGTCCGTTCATTTTAGATATCATCGACACATTATCTGCCCATTCAAAAATGCTGCCCGATCAAATTCTGGCCAAAACAGACGAATGCACAGTTTATCGCAAGGACGGTCACTGCTTCCTCGATTTCAAATCAGGAAACCAGAAGGTCTCCATGGATATCACAGACAAAGATTCCTGCGGCCACGCTATGATCTTCGACTCCATGGAGGAACTGTGCCAGTGGCTGGACTACCCCGTTTTTACAGGGAACACAGAAGAAGGGATCCGACACTGCTTTCCTCTCAACTCAGAAAATGGGTTTTATGTGCCAGATCCCGAAAACTTATACATTCTTGACCTGCCCGACGAATACCATCTGCAAAGCGTCTCTATCAGAGGTGAGCGATTCGAGCTTGTGTATAAAACTCATGAACCTTTACCTTCCGGGAGAAACGGAGGCATTTTGATCCAGTTCATCGACAAAGACCTCTTTGCATATGACTTGGCACGGTATTACCGTTTTCAGCGCGGTAACGCCCCATATAACAATACCTACCGTATTGAAGAAAACAGTGCTACCGTTTACGAATACGAATCATTCGGCAATAAATGCCGCGATATACAGTACTGTCTGGAAACCGATGCACAAACCTTGTTTGTTGCAGAGCATTACATTAGGATCTCTGACCACACTGGTGACAATTACCGTCTAGCATCCATCGATATTTTCGGCAGTGCGCATGGCGTGCACTTCCGCATCGGTCCGCATTACAGTAGCTATGAGTCATTGATGCAGGTGATCAACGCACTCAAAATTGTGGAATATGCTCCCTAATTAACTCAAGGCCAGTTTCAATACCGCTCCGCCAAAAGCCGGAGCGGTATTTTTATGCACTTTTTTCCTCGAAAGGATGGGCTTTATGGCTTTACAAATCGAGTTAGAAGTGTTATGATATACGGGACGAAATTTGAATACTTTAGGAGGTATTTCATTTTGGCAAGAAAATTTAAGACCATGGACGGCAATACTGCTGCCGCCCACGTCAGCTATGCGTTTACCGAAGTAGCTGGCATCTACCCCATTACCCCGTCCAGCCCCATGGCTGACAATGTGGACCAGTGGTCCGCTGCCGGCCGCAAGAACATCTTTGGCGACACTGTCAAGGTCGTTGAGATGCAGTCCGAGGCCGGTGCTGCCGGTACCGTTCACGGCTCTCTGGCCGCCGGTGCCCTGACCACCACCTACACCGCATCCCAGGGCCTGCTGCTGATGATCCCCAATATGTACAAGATCGCCGGCGAGCTGCTCCCCTCCGTGTTCCATGTTTCCGCCCGTACTGTGGCTGCTCAGGCTCTGAACATTTTCGGTGACCATTCCGACGTTTACGCCTGCCGCCAGACCGGTTTCGCCATGCTGGCCGAGACCAACGTACAGGAAGTTATGGACCTGGGCGCTGTCGCTCATCTGGCATCCATCGAGGGCCGCGTCCCCTTCATCAACTTCTTTGATGGTTTCCGTACTTCCCACGAGATCCAGAAGGTCGCTATCTGGGACTACGAGGATCTGAAGGAAATGACCAACATGGAGGCTGTGGCTGAGTTCCGCAAGCACTCCCTGAACCCCGAGCGCCCCGCAATGCGCGGCTCTCACGAGAATGACGACATCTTCTTCCAGCACCGTGAGGCCTGCAACAAGTACTATACCGCTCTGCCTGCCGTGGTTGAGAAGTACATGGACAAGGTCAACGAGAAGCTGGGCACCGATTACAAGCTGTTTAACTACTACGGTGCTCCCGATGCTGAGCGCGTG
>JAGBEM010000077.1 GCA_017936985.1 Oscillospiraceae bacterium | reverse complement strand
GTGGTCATGGTGTCCGTCTTGGGGAACACCATACCAACGAAGTCAAACACTTCGGTGGATGCAGAGCAGGTATACTTCATATACGGCAGATGCAAGCCGGCAGCGATGGCTTTGGCACCCTGGGTCTTACCGGTACCGGCAGGACCGCGCAAAAGGAAATTGCGCATCTGCATAGGCTTTCCGGTTGTCTTCAGGGCGTGCTGGCAGATACCCACCACCTCTTCGGGAATGATGTACCATTCCTCCAGCTTTGGAACCAGGGCTTCTTCCAGTGCGGTGAGAATTCTGCTTCCCGTCAGCTTGTACTGACTCACAAAGTCCTTATGGTCAATAGAAGTGCGGGCAGCAGAAACCGTCACCTTACTGGTTTGGGCAAAAATGGTAAACTCACCGGCCAAAACAGAGGTAGGCGTGTAAGCTCCAGCCAGCAGATGACTCTGAGAAACGCGAAGCACATTGCCGGACTTATCCAGTGTGACCTTGACATGCGCCGAACAAGAATCGTCCTTGATCCGGCGGTAGACATTGTCGCAAAGGATTGCCATAGCCTCAGTGGTCTTCGTCATATCCGGATACCCTGCAACTCTCTGATCGAAATAAGTCTGGAAGTTATCATCAAACTCATCGTCTTTCAGGAACAAGGGCATTAGGGCCATCATAACGGCAGCACCGTCACGGGCACTGGAGTGCAGCTGGTAATTTTCAATGGTTTCCGTGTTCTTATCGTACACGCTTGCCATGATATTACCGGTGCTGCTGTCGAACACTACCAGGTGATAGATATCAGTTCCGGCAGCGGACTTGTACTCAGCAACGGTGCGGTGGTCAATGGAACCGACTGCACCTTCTCCGGTACCTGTCATGCAGTTGCAGACAGCGTGGATTGCTTTAATTACGGTGGCACACAGAGTAGATTGTGTGCCGTCACCGTATTTGGAGGAGACCTTCACCTTCTTATTCGCCAAGGTATTAAACGGTTCCGGTAACGACTTGGAGAAGTTAAAGAGGTTACTGATTGAAACACTCATAGTAATTTCCTTTCTGCAGTCTTACTGCTCAAATTCAATGATGATGCCGTCGTCACAGCAACGTGCACCGCAAAATTCGTTGCGAACCAGTTCCTTACAGATCTCTTCCCAGCTTTCTGTTACGGGAAGTTCATCGGCAGGGATCAGGTATTCGCTCAGGCCTTCTGCGATCGCCTCATTGCAGCGATCGTTCAGCTCCATCACATGGGCTTCCACCCACTGAAAGGCAATGAGACCGAAGTTCTCAGACGGTTCTTCCTCATCGTCCTCTTCGGGAGGCGGCGTAGGACCGGGCGCGGGACCGGGGTTCGGTGCGGGAGGATCAGCCTTAGGCTTCTCTTCCTCAAACACTACATCCATCACCGTAAGGTTCTGGATGACTACACGGCCGCGACGGTATCCACCGGCTCTATTGAGCAGGACATAGACTGGATTACCGATCAAGATGTCTTCCTTCGCTCTCGGATTCTCCCAGATCCATCTGACCTCCGGGAATCTACCCTGCAGGATCTGTGTGATCCGCCGCTGGATAATGGCATAAGCCATGGACTGCATGTCTGATTCCTGGGGAGGTTGAGGAGGGGGAGGCAGTGCCAGCACCGGCTTGACAGGTTCTACTTTCTTGCAGGAAAGGAACAGCAAACGCAGTGTGGCGATAAAGATGCCGAGGATAATGAGGAGAAGGATAGGCCAAAGCCGGGTAATGTAGGTCAGCAGCGCAAGCAGCCCCAAAATTACCAAAGCTTCATAGGCCATATGGCGCTTGAAGTTTTTGTCGTTCATTTCTTTACTCCTTTTGGGGCAACAAAAAACGCACACAAGCAGTCGGTAGACAATACTTGTGTGCGTTATTGTGCCTGATTCATTTGTGGTACAGCTCCTTACAGGTTGAAGAAGTTGTTACCGCCGCCGAAGCCTTCATAGCCCGTGAAGTTGCCGGGCATCTGCTGGCCCTCCTGAGGTGCTGCCGCAGGGGCTGCAGGTGCGGGGGCGCTGTTCTGATTTCCGGGATTACCGTTCTGGCCGTCGCCGGGTTTCTTGCCGCCGCCGCTGAACTCCAGTTCCTCCAGAATCACACAGGGCATGCTGCGCTTCTCCTTGCTCTCTTCATCTTCCCATACATCCTCATCATAACGACCGGACAGAGAGATGAAAGAACCTTCCTTGAGACCCATCTTGCGAATACGGTCCACCAGAGAAGCATCAAAGCACTTGATCGTCATATTGACCCAGCGATGATTGTCTTCTGCACGGGGATCGTAGACCTTCTGGCCCACACGGAAGCGGACGAAATCACCCTTTTCAGAGAACTTGACTGCGGGTGAATTCTGGTAGCCTTTCGAGACCACCACATTGGATGCGAAGAACTTTAACATAGTTGACTCCTTCCTGCAGGTATGCCCTGCAATGCAAAATAATATATTTCAACCTGCTTTGCGCAGGCAGAAACCGAGGACAAATAAAAAAAGAGCCATTTGCGAATGGACGCAAATAGCTCTGGACATATAAATACTCGGACACTTTAGATTGCTTACGCAAAACAACGAAACTTTAGTAATGGTATTATAGCATAGCTATTTGTATTAGTCAATCACTGAGTTTGAATTTCTTTTTTCTGCGTTGGAAGGGTCTTAGACAAGGCAATATAGGAGCAGATCACATTACACCCATCGGTATTATAAACAGGCGTATTCTCTGCAACGAACAAGTTCAAGGTATCGCCCACAATCAGATTGCGAACAGGTCTGACCCCGACCAGCTTGATTTGGTGCTCTTCAGTCTGCAGATAGATCGCTTTGATCCGCTTCCGGATGCTGGTCCGATCGATCTCCGTACAGATGCCGGTTATCACCACATACTTTCCTCGGATGCAGCGATCAAAGAGCAGCGCTGCACTGGATAGGCAAAAAACAGCTGCTGCAGCGCAGGGGACCATAAAGCGCCAGTCTGTGCTGTAGATCAGAACGATCAGGAACATCGCAACTCCAAGACCTGCTCCGGCACAGCGAAGCAGGATCTGCCTGCGCAGCGGCGCGGGAATTTGCATAAATTTTTCTTTCATATAGCCTCCTTACAGCAGAACGATCCGCTTCTTCAGCAGAAGTCCAAGAACGGCCTTCTCAACGCGATTTCTGGAAGGAGCCCGTTCCATCTGGTTCTCCAGAATGTTGTTGTAGACGGTATCTCTGGTGTAAATGCGCTCGACCAGTGCCTGCGCATTATCCTTACCAAGCAGTTTCCCATCCATAGGAACGTTCCGGTCGATCAGGTAGACCAATTCAGCCATACTTAGAACCAGGCCGGCATTCCGGATCCACTGCAGAGCAAGCTTTTCGTCGGTGCGGAGAAACCAGTATGGGTGCTTGCGCTCGGCAGGGACTATGGTGCACTTACACAGGGCCCGATATTCTTCAGCTCGGGATCCGTCGCACTGGATCACCAGACCCATTTTGAAAAGCTGTTCCAGCAGATTGAGATGCATAGGATTAAATGCCTCTGCAAATCCCAGTCTGCCATTGAGCCACAGCCTGGCCTTCTCACCAGTCAGGCGGAACTGCGCACCACCGTGGGTGACATCCAGGATATGTTCAGTTCCTTCATTCAGAACTGCGCCAATAGAAATGTACTTCATATTCTTGTACCTCGTTTCATGTTTTTACACAATTACACGAAGAAGATGCCAAAAGTGCAACGCGATTAAAGTACATACATCATTACAACGCACATTGTAATGATGAAAACCACACCCACGCTGAGTGCCACGATCTTTTTGATCAGCTCTTTATCCAGACCTTCTTTGACTCGATCCAAGTCCGGGGGTTGAACATCATCGTAGTAGCCATCATAGCCATCATCTGCAGGAGTATCTTCCACAACATGTGCAGGCTTCCTGGCAATCTTCTTATTGCGTTTCTTTTTCTGAGAGGATGGCTCTTCTTTGGAAGGTTTCTCGGGAACAGGACGGTTTTCCTCTGTTAACGGTTCCGTGATACCTGCCTCGTGAGGGGGCAGCTTCTTTCCGCAGTTGGAGCAGAACAGGACATTCTCGTCCAAAAGGTCCGCGCCACAATAGGGACAAAACTTCATTTTGAAACACTCCTTTTAGGGTGGAATAGCAAAAAACTGGGGCTTCTTTCGAAGTCCCAGTTTCTCACGATAGAATTATAACACAGGGTTTCTGCCAAGTCATTGTCATTCTTCTGCCAAATTTGTGCCACCGTTTTGCCAAAACTGTGCCACCGTTTTGCCAAGACAAAGTTCAACACGAAATAGGGGAATAGATGAAAGTTTATCCTCTTGTTACAGACCGTTCTATTTTTGTTCATCACCGCTGAGATAGCCTGTGTTAGAATAAAGGCAAGCAAAACATCTTATTCTACACTGTGAAAACGCTATGTACTACCCCGATGCTGCGGCAAAGGTTGCAGATAAGCCGACGGGCCAGTACTTTGCCAATAGCCCATAGTGAAATCATAGATTACTTGAGC
>JAGBEM010000076.1 GCA_017936985.1 Oscillospiraceae bacterium | reverse complement strand
TTGGTAGAGGACTAGATAACCGCCGCTTCTGCCATTGAAACCAGCCTGCCAACGATAGCCGTGGGCGCGGTTGAATTCTGCCAGCAAATCATTCCGGAAATCAAAAAACTCCTGGGTATCGAGCATGTCGTAGAGTTTGCTTGTGATCTCGGAGGCCAAGCCTAAGCTGTGGACCTTCAGATTACAGGCATACGATGTTGCTTGATTCCAGGAGTTCATTGTTGGGTATCGGAAATGATCACGCAGAAAGCTTTCCATCTCTTGCCGGGAACGCAAATCTACCGGCACAGAGAACTTTCGCATTTTCAGCCACCTCCTTGTTGAGGTACCACCAGTTCTTTCCCCAGACCGAGAACGCTGTGTTCACGGTTCAATTCCACCAGTTTCTTCGATGCGCCGGTCTGGGTGACCAGCTTACGCACCTGCACATACAGGTCATCATCGAATACCTGGATGGGGATACCGAGCTTGGCAGCATGGGTGATCTCACCCTTCATGCCTTTGCTCAGTGTGGTACCGCATACGAGTAGAAGATCTGACCGTTCCAGCAGTTCCAGACCGAATCGAAGTGCCATGGCACGCTCGGTAGGAATCCCATCACAGACCAGCATTGGAAGATATGCGTGAGGAGCCCGGGCCAGGTATCCCATATGCTCGAAAGCATAGAGCATATACAGGCGGGCACGGCGCATATTGTCCAGCTGCTGTTCCAGATCAGGATCGCTGTAGGGCGAGCAGATATAGACCTTCTTCTGATGGCGGTTGGGTTTCAAGAACTGCTGTTCCAGCTTCTGATCAAAGCCGTCGCAGCACATTTCATAGATAGTGTACATAGAGCTTCTCCTTCGTTAAATCGGCTGAACCGAGACTTTCACCTTGCGGCTGGTAGAAACATTCAGCACGTCGGCATAAATACTGGGGTACTTCGCCTTCAGTGCATCGGAACTTGGCCGCTTGGTGGTTTTTGTTACGAAGTCGATGAGGAGCTTATCTTTAGTAGTCGTTAGAATACCGTGTTCATGATCCTTCATCACTTCGGCAATCCGCACGGAGTGTGCTTCGATCTCCTTTTCATAACGTTTTCTGTCGGCATCACAATCCTTGATCTTTCCCTGCAGAATGGCGATCTGCCGCAGCGGATGCTCAAACTTGGGAGGGAATTCAATGGTTGGGAGGCCGGCTTGGCTGTTGCCATAGATCCTCGCAAGGGACTCCATAGCCAGTGTGGGTTTAACTCCGCTCATAGTGGGCGGTACATCGTGCTCAAGGCTCCAGATCCATTCGTCCAGGCGCTCAAAGATCATGTCTTCCTTTGCGGAATCACGTTCGATCTCCGGCATTGCCAGGTCGTTCTCCGGGTTGTTGCCCCAGATACAGGAAAAGGCACCATGATGCACATCTGCAACTGCCAGGTAGAAGCGGAGTTGGAATTCATAGTACAAGGGAATGGCATCGTCTGCCCAGCTGTCTGCCTTGTGGTAGGTACAGCTCTTGCACTCTAAAATTCCGGGCTTACCGTCGATGTGCCGCTCGTATCTCCGGTCAAAATTGGCCAGTGCATACGGGTGGTCTGCGTGCTGGTAAAGGCCTGTGTCCTCGTAGACATAGTTGCCGCTCTTCTTGCCGTACCAGTGCGCGGCGATGGGTTCCAGTAAGTGGCCCATCTCCAATTGGTCGGCATTGTCCTTCGGCTTCGGCTTCATACGGCCCTTCTTGATCAACCATAACTCCAGCGGGGTCGTCCACGGTGAGACGCCAAAAATGGCTGCCACATCGCTACCGCCGATCGTGTACGGAATATCTCCTTTGGGGCCGTGCATTCTGCATTCCAACCACCGGTCATTACTCATACCGGCAGTGTCACACAGCAAGATGGGAGCTGCCATTACCAGCTCACCGCCTTCGCCAGATCGAAATCACTCCACTTGATAGACAGGGCACGCGCCATGTTCTCTTCAACCACCAGCATCTTGGATTCCGGGGTGTGGTGTGTTTTCATCAGGTAAGGGATCTCCTGCATGGCCATGAAGATGTCATGGGCAGTTGCAGGACCGCCGCCGTAGGCCATTTCGTACATTGCGATGGCTTCCAGAGACTCCTTCTTGGGCAGAGAGAGCTTCTTGCAGATCCGGGTCATTGCGTTGATCGGATACTCCAGCTGCACCTCCAGCAGTCCCTGCAGTTTTGCAACAGAGTCACAGAACTGCGCAAACAGCTGATCCAGTGCATCACCGAAGTCAGAAACCTTTTTCTGGTGCCGGTGGTCCACGGAAACACATCCGCCGATATGGATGGGATGCGCAGTGCCCATAAGCAGTGCGGAGACCTTGGCAGAAGCCAGTCCGGTATCGGAAGTCATAAAGCGAATTCCGGGAACCAGTCTGGATGCCATCGCCTTCTTGCCGTGGGCTTCCAGGGTCTTGGTGTAGGTGCCCAACAGGTCTTCCTTTTGAGCCGGGAAGGTCCAACTGCCGCTGGTGAACGAGTGATCGCGGTATCCGGATTCAAAGTGGTAACCCGGGAAACGGGATTCCATCTTCTGTTCCAGCGCAACCAACAGTTCATCCATAGGAAGTACGGAATAATCCTTCTCGTCGCCGGAATGGGCTGCAGAGACCTTTTCCTCCCGAATCAGCAGAAGAGCTTCATTGTTGTGCACGGCCAGGCAGGCATTGAGCACACCGGCCAGCTCCTTACGGCTGAGTTTGGGAAGTGCGGTGCCGCCGATCTTTGCACGATCCAGCAGCGTCTTGTAGGCTGTCGAGCGCAGCGGATAGAGAACACCATCCACTTGCAATGCGAGGCCGAGGTTTTCGACGGTATCCGTGACCGCGTCCAGGGTGGTTCCCGTTGCGAATGCAGCAGGGTTACCGCACAAGGGCGAGGATCCATCCAAAGGCTCCACATGTAGGTCTTTGACCTTACAGCGGTGCCAGTGGGTGCCGATACTCAGTGTCTGATGATAGCTGAGCATGGACGAATAATTGTCGAAGGTGGTTGCGTAGTTGTCGTGACAGGGTAACATTTTGCTTGCTCCTTTCGGTTTCGGCGGGGTCCGCCAGATATAACAAAAGCCAGCAGCCCCCGGACGACAGGAGACTACTGGCAAATGCTTACGATATAAAACTTGTCAGAACGCAAAAAATGCCTGAGGCACAAAGGCTTCAGGCATAGTTATATTCGGACACTTTAGATTGCTTACGCAAAACATCGAAACTTTAGTGTTAGTATTATATCATAACTATTTGTATTAGTCAATCTCCGTTTTCAAAAAAGGAGCATGCTCTTTCTGTCATAAAGAAAAGGGCTTCACCGTAATAGCGAAGCCCTAGCATAATCTGTTCGATAAATTGGATTTATTTATTGTTTCTTCTAACTCTAAAAAATCCTATCATAAATAAGATGATGCTCACCAACAAGAACAACATCAACATGATGAATTGAACATTTCCATCCAAGCATTGCTCCCAGTTTTGGAAATCCACCTGATAGGGTTTGTTATCAGGTGGGCCAACCAAGGTTGCA
The DNA here is from genome assembly GCA_017936985.1 of Oscillospiraceae bacterium. Next base: position 568 of record JAGBEM010000076.1, on the reverse strand, counting down.
ATTACATGATTTGCACAATAAAGTGTGATTCCAATGACTGTGGTACAGATTCCTGCCTTAAGAAATGCGTTAAATTGGAAGGCACATATTACTGCACAAGCAATTACTGGTACAAAGCCGTAAGCAGCCAGCAGAATTGCGTTGCCAAGCATAAACGACTGCCAGATACGAATGTGCATCATCATCAAAACAGTCAATACAACCAGGACTGCAAAGGAAATGATGTACTTATAGCGTGCGCAATTCGTTTTGGATAGCAAGATAGGCACAAACACTACCACATAACCCATCAGGACACCGATAGCAGCAGTTAAGAACCAGGACAGGCCGTTGGTGTATACCGCACAAGTAAACAAAAGCAGGAAAATAGACAGATATGTTGAAACAGAAAAAGTAAGCAGCTTTTTTGTCTCAAAAAAACTGGTAACCGTGGGTACAAAGGTAAAGGCGCAAATCAATGCAGCCAACACAACAAAGAACCAGGAAAGCGTATAGTTTACTGCAAGATTACAAATGAAACAGGTTATTAGCGCAACGCCATAGGCTATTGTCGGGGCCCAAAACCAAG
>JAGBEM010000075.1 GCA_017936985.1 Oscillospiraceae bacterium | reverse complement strand
TTCCAGACGCAGCTTCATCTGCTCCTGGGATGTATCTCCCCGGCCCCGAAGCCGCTGTTCCAGCTCTTCCAGAGACGGTGGTGCAATAAAGATCAGAACCGCATCCGGACGCCTTGCTCTGACAGCAAACGCGCCGTTTGGCTCAATATCCAGGATCACATGACCCTTTTGCAGCTTCTGTTCCACCTCAGCCTTGGGTGTTCCGTAGCAATTGCCCATATGGGCATCATATTCCAGAAATTCATCCTGAGCGATCATCTCATCGAAACGATCTCTGGTAACGAAATAGTAGCTTTCGCCTTCCACTTCACCGGGTCTGGGCGGTCTGGTCGTTGCAGAAACAGAAAACGCCAGATCTGTCCTGGTAGTCATGACCTGTTTGAGCACCGTGCTTTTTCCGACACCGGAGGCACCGGATATAATAAACAGTTTTCCCATGCTCACTGCGTTTCCTCCTTCTCCTCTTTTCCCTTCCAGCGCTCAGATACCGTTTCCGGTGTCAGCGCAGACAGGATCACATGGTCTGTATCCATAAGGATCACCGATTGGGTCTTATGGCCGTAGGACGCATCGATCAGCATTCCCCGGTCTCTAGCCTCCTGGATCACACGCTTGATCGGCGCGCTGTCCGGGGCCATCACTGCCAGCATTCTGGCGGCAGAAAGCATGCTTCCAAATCCGATATTGATCAGTTTCATGCCATCACCTTACTCGATATTCTGGGTCTGTTCCCGGATCTTTTCCAGTTCTGCCTTGATGTCCACAACGATTCGGGCCAGACGAACATCGGTGCACTTAGAGCCAATGGTATTGGCCTCTCGGTTCATCTCCTGCAGCAGGAAGTCCAGTTTCCTGCCCACAGCGCCACCGCCATCGAGCATCGTGTTCATCTGCTGCAGGTGGCTGCGCAGCCGGACAGTCTCTTCATCCACTGCAACCTTATCTGCGAAGATCGCTGCCTCCGTCAAAATGCGGCTTTCGTCGATGTTGGTATTGGCCAGCACCTCCTGGAGCTTTGCCTCCAAACGTGCACGGTAATCGATGACCGTCTGGGCATTGCCCTGCTCCACCTGAGAAACCAGTTCCAGAATGGTATTGCCCCGGCTGCGCAGATCTGCGTCCAGCGCATCACCCTCTGTGCAGCGCATGGCGTCGTACCCAGCCAGTGCCTGATCCACCACCTGCATCAGATCGTTCAGCAATTGCTTTTCATCCACCTCCGGCTTTTCCACGGAGAATACCTCCGGCAGCCGAGACACTGTGGACACGCTGATGTCATCTTTCACATCGTAGTCTGCGACCATCTGCCGCATGGCTGCCAGATACCCTTCCAGCACTACCGTGTTCAGCCGGATGCTGGTATCCTCCGCATTGTCGGACTTGATGGAAATAAACACATCCACCTTGCCTCTGGACACAGAGGCCTTCACCGCCTGCTTAACAGCTTCCTCTGCAAAGGAAACGCTGCGGGGCAGCTTGACTGTGCAGTCAAGATAGCGATTATTGACAGAACGCAGTTCTACCGTAAACTCACGGCCGTTTACCGTTTCTACCGCCCGGCCATAGCCGGTCATACTCTTGATCAAGGTCATTATCCCCTTTTGTAGTCATTTGTTATGCGAAAGCAGGTACGATCATACTGATCGTTGCAGGAACTGTGTAGCTGTTCACCGCACCAACACCCTCAGCGCCGCTAATGCGGAAGGTCACCTTGTAGGTATCCGTTCCCAGCTCCGCATTAGAGAAATCTACCAAGGCCTGGATCTGATCTGCTGTCAAACTATCGATCACAGCCGCAGGGCCCCGCAAGGTCACTGCAAGTTCCTTGGTCAGGATCTCCGCATGCATACCTGTTGGAACATTCTGCGGCAGGATCTGGGTCACCTGAAGAGTCCGCATTTTCAGTTCCGGGAACTGGATGGTCACATTGACCTTTTCAATACCGGAAACATTGGTAATGCCTTCCGGCAGCAAATCTGCAATATTGTAAGTCAGTGCCGTGTCCTCTGTCAGTTCGCCCAGATTGACCGTATCCAGAAGGATCGCATCTCCAAGGCTTTCCAGCAGCTGCTCGCTACCTGAGATCAGCAGGCTTTCCGTATCCATAACAATGGAGGAATTCTCCAAGGTAGCACCGCCGCCGGGAATCACATCCAAACGCAGTGCGATTTCCTTGTAGCGCTGGATTTTTAATGTCAGCTTGACCTCAGATACATCCGCTGTCAGCATATCATCATCCACAATTTCGCCGTTTTTGTCATACAGCGTGTAGGTATACGTCTGGCTGATGGTCTCCGTCTGGTCATCCAGATCGACCGTAATTCGGGCTTCCACGATTTGCTTGACAACGGAAGCAGGGCCTGTGATATTGACCGCCTTGGTATCCAGCGTTAGATTTTCTTTATCGGTCATAAAGCCTTCCGGCACCTGACCAGTATAGACGACGCTGACCGGTACGCTCTGGGTCAATCGTTCAGCAATGGTCAGAGTGATTTGAGCCGGCAACTGACTGAGGACCTCGATAGAATTTTGTGGAATGTCGCCGGGGTAGCTGATGGAGTAGGCCAAAGTCTGCTCACCGGCTTCGTAGATCCGGGCAAGATCCGCAACCAACGTAATATTGGAATTGCTGAGCTTGTTGAGATAACTGCGGTTGCCACCCAGCTTCAAGGTCACTACCGGGTCTTTTTCCGTCAGGATCATCAATCCCCGGTCATTGAGAACCGATTCGTTATCCAGTACCACCGGAATGTTGTAGAAAGTATTTTCAGAATTGGGGTTTTCCACAGTGATGACATACAGCCACAAGCCGAGGGAAACCACCAACGCCAGCAGAGCATGGAGTATCTTTTTTCTCATTTGTTGTCCTCCTTACTCTTCTTCTGCAGTTTCTGACGCAGCCGGACAGAAAGATTATCTGCCTGTTCTGTTTCATCGGCGCACAGCTCATTGATCAGCAGCCGTTCTAACGTCTGGGGTGCCAGATGGCGCTTGAGCATACCACCCACCGCCACAGAGATCGTACCCGTTTCCTCGGACACGATAACAACCACTGCATCGGAAACCTCGCTCATACCCACACCTGCCCGGTGCCGGGTACCCAGATCAGCGCTCAGACGGTTGCTGTCAGACAGCGGCAGTACGCAACCGGCTGCAGCCACTCTACCGTCACGAACGATCATAGCGCCGTCATGCAATGCTGCCTTGGGAAAAAAGACATTGCGGATCAGCTGCTCAGAAACCTGAGCATCGATCATAGTGCCGGTCTTAAAATACTCATCCAGGCGATTATCCCGGGCAAATACGATCAGCGCTCCCACCCGTTCTCTGCTCATCACTTCGCAGGCCTTTACGGTCTGCGCAATGATGGGAACCATTTCCGGTTCTGCCTTGTCTGTACCAAAGAACTTGCGCAGCTTCACATTACCCAAATGATCCAGCATTCTGCGCAACTCCGGTTGGAACAGGATCACAACCGCGATCAAGCCGACCTGGAGGAATTGGTTCAGAATGAAGCTCAGGGTATACAGTTCCAGAAGCTCTGTCACCCAAGCGATAACGATCACCGCTACAATGGTCGTTGCCACGCGCATGGCACCGGTCGTACGGATCAGCGGCAAAAATTTATACAGCAAAAACGCAACGATAATAATATCCAGATAGTCCGACCACCGCATCTTGGTCATTTGCTGAAGCATATCCTGAATGATACCCATAGCCACTGCTCCTTCGTCCTTTTCTGTCCAAGCAGGCATCTTTTCGCCTGGTTCGCATAACAAGCCTATTATCCGTTCCATTATAGCGGATTTGTATTGATATAGCAATAGAAAAACAAAATTTTTTTATTTTCTTCCCAACATATTTTCCCATATCGCTCGGCGCAGCGCCAGAACCTGCGCACTGCACGCGTCATGGCCAAAGCTGATCCGGACTGTCCCCCGTTCCAGCGTACCTGCGCTTTCATGAGCCAAGGGCGCACAGTGCAGACCGGATCGAACCGCAATGCCCTGCCGTCCCAAAATATCCGCTGCCTGTTCGCAGTCCATCTGTGGCAAAAACGATACCGTTGCCGCCTGGTGATCCCCTGTAAAAACCCGGACTCCCATTTTTTGCAGGTCTTTTACTGCTGTCATGGCAGCAGTATGTTCCCGGTGGAAAACACTGTCGATCCCCCGGTCTTGCAAATACTGCAAACCTGCCGCCAGGCCAGCGATCCCTGGCACATTCAACGTTCCAGCCTCCAGCCGGTCCGGCAGATATGCCGGCATTGTTTGCGCCACCGATTCACTTCCTGTTCCGCCCAGCAGTAACGGCTCCGGCTCTCTTCCGCACAGCAGCAATCCCGTACCCTGAGGCCCCAGAAGTCCTTTATGCCCTGGCATGGCAATAAAATCAGCCCCCAACTGTTCCATATTGACGGGCAGTGAGCCGGCAGACTGTGCGGCATCCAGAATAAACGGCACTGCGTAATGGCGGCACATTGCTGCCATCTGTTCTACCGGCAGAATATAGCCAAACACATTGGACACATGGGTAAATACCGCCGCATCTGCACCATCCTTCAGCGCATTCTCCCACTGCTGCAAGGTGTCCTGCCAGTCGAACAGCTTCCGCCCTGCCACTTTGATCTCTGCACCCAAGCCGTGAAGCGGCCGGGTCACCGCATTGTGCTCAAATCCGGAGATCACCACCCGGCTGCCCGGTTTTACCAGCGTACGGATCGCAATATTCAATCCATGGGTGCAGTTGGAAGTAAAAACCACCTGTTCCGGCTTGCAGTGAAACATTTTTGCCGCCCTTTCCCGGCAGACATATACCCTCCGGGTCGCTTCCATGGCCGCTCCATAACCCCCTCTGCCGGGATTTGCACAGCAGTTCATTGCATGCATCACTGCGCGATAAACCGCTCGGGGTTTGTGCAAACTGGTTGCACCGTTGTCCAGATAGATCATAGGTGCATTTCCTCAATTCCGCCGTCACTGCGGATACCGTATACTTTGCCATAGTCCAGCTTTTCCGCATCCAGCAGCTGCTTTGCCTGGAACACCACCCCCGGACGCAGCTTCAGACAATATCCGCACCCCCGTTGCGAAAGCTCC
>JAGBEM010000074.1 GCA_017936985.1 Oscillospiraceae bacterium | reverse complement strand
CTTATATTTCCGACGGCAATCAGCGTACGATCCGTCCTCACTTCACATTCTTTGGATTCCGCTATGTAAAGGTCAGCGGTTTGGAGCACGTGGATCCAGATTGCTTTACCGGACGTGCGGTTTATTCCGAAATGGATCGGGTTGGATATCTTACCACTGGCAATGAGAAGATCAATAAGCTTCACGAGAATACGGTGTGGGGACTGAAATCCAATTTCCTGGATATGCCCACCGATTGTCCCCAGCGGGATGAACGCCTGGGTTGGACAGGTGATGCCATGGTATTCTGCCCGACTGCCGGCTATTTGATGGATACCCGTGCCTTTTATAATAAGTTCCTGCGGGATCTGCGGTCGGATCAGGTCAGGATGGGCGGCAGAGTGGCGATCTTTCTGCCCAATGATTTTGCCGGACTGACCTCTGCCGTATGGAGCGATATCGGCACCTTCCTGCCAAAAATGATGCACACCTATTATGGCAGCGCAGACACATTGGCCCAGCATTATCCGCTGATGCGGGACTGGGTGGAATGCGTCAGACGGCAGGACCAGGCGAGAGGGGAGAAATTCCTTTGGGATTTCGGCTTCCATTTTGGCGACTGGCTGGCGCTGGATGGCCCCACGGAGCAGAGCACCTTCGGACGGACGGATAATCATTATGTTTCCTCCGTTTACTATTATGCATCCACATCTTATGTGGCAGAGGCGGCGGCTCTGCTGGGTCTGCCAGAAGCCGGAGAATATGCTACTTTGGCAGAAAATATCCGCAAGGCAATTCTTAGTGAATACTTCACGCCCACCGGCCGTTTGGCCATCGATACCCAAACGGGATATCTGCTGGCGCTGCGGTTTGGAATCTATCACGACAAGCAGAAGATGATCGACGGCTTCAAGAACCGGTTTACAAAGGACTGCCGCCATCTCAAGGGCGGTTTTGTGGGCGCGACCATGATGAACACCGTCCTTGCCGATAACGGCATGGAAGACATTGCCTACGACCTGCTATGTTATGAGGGCTTCCCCGGATGGCTGTATGCGGTGAATTTGGGCGCTACTACCATTTGGGAGCGGTGGAACTCTGTTCTGCCCGACGGCAGCATCAGCGGCACCGGTATGAACAGCCTGAATCATTATTCCTATGGCTCTGTAATGGAATTTATGTATCGTCATGGCGCAGGTATCCAGCCTGTGACCCCTGGCTTCGGCAGAGTGCGCCTTGCGCCAAAACCCGATGCCCGACTGGGAAAACTCTCTTGTGAGTACAATTCTGCTGCCGGCAGATATGTATCCGAGTGGGAGATCCATTCGGACGGAACACTGCGGTTCCATTTCGAGATTCCCTTCGGCTGCGAGGCGGAGATCTGCCTGCCGGAGCAAGAAAGCGTCATGGTCAATGCGGGAAGCTACGACTATACCATTCGCACCAAGAAGGATTACCGCAGCTTGTATCACGGCGATACCCCTGTTCGCACCCTTTTGGAGGATGCGCGCGCTGTGGCGGTTTTGGATCAGTATCTTCCCGGCACTGCCCAAGGCGTCGACCGCAGTGATGCGGAAGCGATGTCCAAATCCCTGTACGATATGCAGCGGCGCGCGGCGCTGTTCCGTGCGCCTGCCGCACCCTTTGACGCAGCCATTTCTGCCCTGGCCGAGATCCGCTTCTGCGGTACAAAATAATAGGTCCTTGCGAACCAACCCTCTGGAGCGGAATAACATGGTTTCTGCATAGTTTAAGGCCACAGCCGTTTTGGCTGTGGCCTTTTGCGTGCGTAATGGATCGATCAGCGATACCAAAGATCCAGATAACCCCTTGCGATCTTCTTCATTTCGTTGAAAACGATCTCCTGTCTGGCAGCGGTGGTAAAGTGCTGCAGCGATGCCTTGTCACCGGCCTTGGAGGACGCGGTGAGATAGCCCTCGTCGATGAGCTTCTGCTCCAGTTTAGCTCCGCCGCATTTGGCGGCATTCTTTACCGTCCATTCGGTCAGGGCAGGGGAAGCATCCCGCTCCAAAGCGGTCCAAATGTTGACCTTGCAGATGCCGTCCTCAAACAGCTTGCCGATCTGATCGTTGGAAACGGAGGAAGTCCCGTGCAGGCAGATCCTGGGGCCGATCTTTTCCTTAATGGCCCGGGCGGCGTCGTAATAGTAGTGCAGATCCTGACCCGATGCCCGATGCTCTGTGCCAAGGTTTGCAATAACAATGTCCACGCCGGTCTGTTTCATATAGTGTTCGCATTTTTCGGCAGAGGTGATCTCGCAGCGGGCCTCGCCGGTAGCGTCTACGATCTCGTCACAAGCGCCCTCGATCAGGATCTCATTACCCTTGCGCTGGACATAGGCTCTGGTCTTTGCGATGTTTTCCTCCATAGGCAGGGTAGACGCGTCATACATCACAGAGGAATACATGCTCAGATCGCTTTCCAGCAGCTGTGCATCGGTGTCATGCTGGGCGTGGTCCAGGTGGATCAGAATATCCACATTAGGAAAAGCCTCAGCAAGAATGTCGATGCTGGCCCGGAACAGCTTCAGGCCAATATCCCAGCGGCGGGTATGAGTGTAAAATACGGACTGACTCCGATGATCGTACTGATTGGTGATGGCCAGAGTGACAGGGATGCGCTCGTAGCCATATTCTGCGGCAAACTCGCTGGCTGCCGTCAGGATGGCTTCCGTAGTGGTCAGGTTTTCGCTGCACAGGCAGGGGATGACCCAGCCTTTTTTGGCAGCGGTTTCGTAAACAGCCAGGACATTTTCCCGGCCTGTAATGATGGACATAATGTTTTCTCCTTACTTTTCGTAAAGTGTGACGGTGACTTGATAGGTGATGCTTTCACCGGGGTGCAGGAACTTCAGCGTACCCTCTTTGCGCATCACATCCCGGCCGTCGGGGTGGCAGTTGGCAGGCTCCAGGCCCAGCACATAGTCCCGGTAACCCATCATCTTCCATTCGGTGAAATGGTCCAGGCTCTTGGGATCAAAGGTGATGGCAAGGCCCTTGCGGATGTCCGGGTTGTAAATGGACGCGCGGCCTTCCTGGGCGAAGGAGTGGAAATAGCATTGCTCCTCAAAGCCGGGGGTCGGCGGCAGCATTTTGTTCCAGGTGGTGATATCCTTTGCCGCGTGCTCCGTTCTGGGTGCCACGGAAACGGAATTGATGTCCACAACCGCGTTTTCCGACAGCAGGGGATACCCCATGTTCATGTGGTACATCAGCATCACCGGGCTGACCGTGTCACCCAGGTTTTCTACTGTGTCGGTAATGGTGAAGCTGCCCTGGGCCTTGCTGACGGTGATCAGGCGGTGCAGCATCAGCTTCCGGGCAAAAATGCCGCTGTCGTTGATGATGGCGTGGATGTAAAGATTCTCTTCGTCCTCATCCCACCAGATCCGCTCACAGGGCGTGTTGGCAATGGTACCATGCAGGGGCAGGTCCTCGCCGTCGTCGGTACAGGGGGAGCCTACGGCGGTCAGACCGCAGGTGGTCAGGAAGCCTGCGGTGAAGCTTTTCAGGAATCCGGCACCCACATGGTCATAATAGCTGGGCGCTACATAGCCGTTTGCGGAGAAATAACCCATATTGTCGCCCTTGAAAACCAGTCGGGAAATGTCGGCGCAGCGGTCTGCGGAAACAGTCATTTCAAGACCGGCGGCGTTGCGTACCTGCAAAAGCCGCATGCCGTCACCCTTGCCGCCTACCAGGCGGACTTCCTCTACGCCGCAAAGCTGACTGGGGTGACCAATGTAAGGATTGATGCTCATAAAAACCTCCTTAAACAACTGCGTGCATACTTTCGTGCTTGACCTTGTCCGCTTCGGCCATCAGCTGTGCCAAATTGCATCCGGCCAGGAGCATTTCATAATAATGCAGGATCAGCTTTGTAAGCGGATGCTCTGCCTCCAGCCGGGAGACCTCGCACAGAACCGCATTCGCTGCGTCCAGGGTCTGCTGGCCGTCGGTTTCCTTCAGGTAGCGGTATGTTCCGGCGGCTGCGCCTACGGCGATATAGGCAGGGGTAATGCCCATCTCCAGCGCCAGTAGGGAAGAGCCGATCAGTCGGTCCTCGGGGCTTAGCTTTCTGGCTGGGTCGCCGCCCACTCTTTGGCAGGTGTCCTTCAGCGCAGCGTTGGTAAAGCGGTACAAAAGATCTGTTATGTGCATCTGCAGATCCGGCAGGCTTGCGCCGTACTTTTTGGACAAAGCCATGGCACTTTCCAGCATGGCGTTTTGCACCAAAACACGAACCTCCGGCTGGGCGATGGACTGATAAATGTACTCCAGTCCCAAAAGGTCGCCCAGGTAAGCACAGGTGGCATGGCCCATGTTGTGCACATAGAGCTTACGCTTGATATAGAAATCAAAGGGCTCATAAGGCACGAGATTTTTGATCTCCGGCACTTCGCCCTTGAATGCGGCCTTGTCTACAGGCAGGAAGCCGTAGCTTTCCACGCAGACCCGCATGGGCTCACCGTCTTTCATTTCCTCCGTCTGCACAGGCACCATCCGGCCGATGGAAGCTTCCACCAAACCCACATTTTCGTCAAATTTTTTGCACTCTTTTTCCGAAAATTGCGCCTTTAACAGCCCTTCCAGGACCCTGTTTGCGTCGTTCAAATTCTCGCATATGATGATATTCAGGGGGCCTTTGCCCATTTCCCACCGCTTGCGCAGGCCGGCTGCGATGTTGGGCACGATGAATTTTAAGATCCGCGCGCCGACAGCAGTCGCCATAATATCACAGTTTGCGATGGCTTCCGCGGCGGCAGACGCGTCATTTCCGTTGACAGCGGTGACATTTTCCACCCACACATCCTCATGTCCCTCGGTGGAAACGATGCGCACAGGGTACTTATTTTCCTCTTTCAGCGCCTTTACCACCAGCTCGGATACGTCGATAAAGCTCACTTCATAGCCGCTTTGGGCGAAAAGTGTCCCAATAAAGCCACGGCCGATGTTGCCGCCGCCATACATAACTGCTTTTTTCATGCTTCTTTCCTTCTTTGCTCCATATAAAACCCCCGCAGGGTCTTGTATATTTGATATCTTTGGTGATAGATCTCCTGATGTTTCCCGTTCGGCACCACCGGCGCATCATATTTCCAGAACCGCTTCGCCACCTCAAAAGCGGATTCCCCGGTGACGGCGGCAAAGCCCAAAATGGCGCTGCCCATGGCTCCGGTTTCCTCGGATCTCACCGGGATGATCTCACAACCCAGAATATCCGCCTTGATCTGCAGCCAGGCAGGGGATCTGGCACCGCCGCCGCAGGCGTACAGTCGATCAAAAACGACACCGTTTTCCCGGAGTTTTTCCTGATTATAGCGCATTTCAAAGGTAACACCCTCCAAAATTGCCCGGTAAATATCGGGAAGGCGGGTCTGGGTGGTAAGTCCGGCAATTAGACCCGTTGCGCCGGAGTCCACATCAGGCGTGCCACCCATTCCCTGGAGGAAAGGCAAAACCATCAGATTTGTGGGCTCTTTGGGGCATTTTCCATTCAGTACATCGTAGATGCTGCGGTCTTCTTCCTTCAGATGGTAGGCCAGAGCATCCCGGTACCAGCGGACCACGCTGCCGGCGGAAATATTGTAGGCGTAGGTCACATAGCCTTTGTTTTCCAGGTAAGGTACACAGGCGAAATTCTCCCGCTGGAATTTGAGATCCCGGGGAATCGCCGGGAACAGAGGCGTAATACACTCACAGGTGCCGGAGGTATCCACCGCATCGCCGATTTCCTGCACGCCGGCACCAAGTGCATTGACGATCTGATCGTGGCTGCCCATAACCACCAAAGTGTTCTGCGGCAGTCCCAGTTGTATGGCAATATCCGGCAAGATGGTGCAGACCTTGCCGCCGGTGGGCAGCACTTCGGGAAGGGTATTTTCGTCAATTCCACAGGCTTCCAGTAATTCCTGGGACCAGCAGCGGTTTTCTACATCATACAGCAAGCTCCGGCATGCCAGGGAAACGTCGGCGTAAGTCTTACCTGTCAGCCGGTAACAGATAAAGCCGGCAATAAACAGATATTTCCAAACTGGCTTCGGTGTGATTTTTTGGGTGTAAAGCATTTTGGAAAGGGAATAGGAGGCGTCCGGCAGGATCCGGGTGGTTTCCATGAATTTCTCCTCTCCAATCTGCTTGACAAGCCGGGAGAATTCCACGCTTTCGGTATTGCCGAAATACAGCAGAATGTCCGTCAAGGCGTTGCCCAGTTCGTCCACGGCTACGAAGGATTCACCAAAGGAGGAAATGGTTATGGCAGCAATATCCTGCTTTTCCTCCAGCTGGGCGGTACATCTGGCGATGACCTGGAACACGGAGGAGGTTAGGATGTCCGGCGGCAGATTGACTTGCCCTGCTGCCAGGGGGAATTCAGTATATGCGATGGCCAGCTGTGTGCCGTCATCCCGGAATGCAACACATTTGCAGCCGGTACCGCCGATATCGATACCAAGACTGATCATAGCGTTCTCCTTTTATAGTTTTTCCATGAAAGCAAGAATGCGTTCGACGATTTCATCTTGATAGAACAGATCGTCGCCGTGGCTGGCTCCTTCCAAAATCAGAAAATCCGTGGGCACACCACAGTTGGTCAAGGCCTCATAGAACCGTTCACTTTGCTCCAACTTCACCAGAGGATCTTGGCTTCCGTGGAGGAACAGTACCGGTGGTGTGGCAGGGCTGACATATTCTACGGCGCTGGCGATCTTACCGTCTTCATGGGTAAAGCCTTCGGAAATGAAGGCATCAAAGGCCCAATGGGGCACGGGCCCAAGGGACTTTTCTATTGGATCGACCTGGGTGACACCGTAAAAATCTACAACGCCCTGGACGGCGCTGCTATACTCCAGCCAATCGCCCTGGTCAAACTCCGAATGTCCGGCGGTTGTACCCAGCAGGCAGGCCATGGTGCCACCGGCAGATTCGCCCATAACGAAAATTCGGGAAGGATCGATACAGAATTCCTTTGCATGCGCACGCAGATAACGAATTGCGGACTTGCAGTCGATCAGCTGCGCCGGGAAGGGGGCTTCATTGGTAGTCCGGTATTCTATGCTTGCTACAACATAGCCTGCCCGGGCAAAACGCAGCATTTCCGGCATCCACACGGCATGGTCCACCATCATAAACGCGCCGCCGCAGATCCACACGATGCACGGACAGGACTTGTGGCCCTCGACCACCTTGGGGACAAACAGATCCATTTTCAGATCCCGGCGGGTGGAGCCGTACCAGGTGGGGACGGTAGAGAAGCTGACATCTGTGATTAGCGATAAAACTTCCTGCTTTTTTTAAATGCGAAGCACTTCTTTCATGGCGATGCCTCCGGAAAAATTAGTCAATATCCACCCAGTCGTAGTGGAGGTAAGTAGTGAAGGCTTCCTTCAGAATTTCTTTGTAGTGACCCTCACAGATGGCAGTGTGGTGCTTGAAGCCACCCCGTGCCAAACGAATCAGCTTGTTCTGCAAATCGGGAATTTCGGCAACGCCGCCGCAACCGAAGAACTCGGGCTCGATCACATCGTCGGTAAACTTGGCTTCGGATGCGTAAACGATGATCTTGCCGTCCTTGGTCTGGCAATTGGAGATGGTGATGGGCATGGGCTTGATGCGGCCCTCGTTGCAACCCCAGCCGCTGCCGGGATCATTCTTGGCAAACATCTTATGTTCGGTGACAGTACCCTTGCAGGTCATCAGGCTCTGAGCCACAGGACCACAGTGGAACAGGATGACCTTGTTCTCGTCGTCGCCGTAGTTGTTGTTCCAGTCCAGAACGGCAGTAGCACCCTCAGAGGCCAGATTCATGGCCCGCATGGTGATGGCGGAGCACATATCGATCTCGCAGGAGGCAACGATGCCGCGATCATTCAGTTCAGAAAGCAGCACGCAGGGGCAGACCCGCAGATAAGTCTCCATCTCGTTCCAGCAGCGCAGCGCCAGAGCATCCAGATGGTATTCTTCGATGTACTCGTCGATAACCACGGAAACCTTAGCCAGGGTCAGTGCGTTGGATGCGGGCACGAGGGAGAAGTCTGTGTAGTTTTTCAAGTGTTCCAGCTTTGCCAGCACGACAGGATCATCATTCTTCTTTTCGCCTACCTTGGCAAACAGCTCGGACAGGTCAAAGGACTCTACATTGATGCCGTGCTTTTGCATGGCGATCTCGTCAAAGCGGACGGTCTTGAAGGCGGTGGTACGGGCACCGATGCAGCCCAGGTTAAAGCGCTTCATGCCGTTGACAACACGGCAAATGGCGGCGAAATCCTTCAGATTCTGAGCAAATGCAGGGCTCAAAGGATGGACCACATGGGGCTTCATCACGGTGAAAGGTACATTGTACTGGCAGAACACATCGGTGACGGAGAACTTGCCGCAATAGGCATCCCGGCGGTGCTTGAAGTCCATCTTGCCGATCTCATCGGGGTAGGCCTGCATCAGAATGGGGACACCGGCATCCTGCAGGGCGGTAATAGCGCCGTTCTCGTCGGCGAAAATGGGCATGGAGAAGATGACACCGTCATACTGGCCTTCATGCTCTTTCAGCCACTTGGCATACAGGCGGCCCTCGTCCCGGGTCTCCACGCCGCCGTAGCGGGTCAGCTCAGCATCCATAGCAATGTAGTCATAGCCTGCGTCCGTGACGGCCTTGATCATGTCCTCACGGGCACCGTAGATCAGTTCACCGGGCATAAAGCCGCGGTTGCAAAAGCAGAGGGCAAAAGTCATTTTTTTTATGAAAAAACAGCTCCTTTTCGTTTTTTTATTCCTTATTATCAGCATATCGGTTTTACAGAGATGAAAAAAGACATAAATGTTCAAAATGTTGTAAATCTGTTCGGTTGAGAACGATTTGTGAGATATGTAAAAACAGCTTCAACAAAAATGTAAAAGATGCCCAAATGTTGTATTTCCATCCGAAACCAAACAATTATTGCGTAAATGTGGCAGCTGTGCTATAATGATGGTGAGGTGATCCCATTGCTACAGATCAATACAGCAAACCTTTATCGGGTGCTCAAGGATTTTTACATTTTGACCAAGATTAGGATCGGCGTATTTGATAATGAATTTCAGGAACTGCTTTCTTATCCGACGGAACAGCAGGGATTTTGTGGTGTGTTGCGCATGGATGCCGAGGAGGATGCAAAATGCCATGCCAGCAATCGCAGAGGCTGTGTTAAATGTGCCAAAACCCAGACACTTACATTCTATCGCTGCCATGCCGGCCTTACAGAGGCGGTGGTGCCTATTTCCGACCGTTCCGGAATCATCGGGTATGTAATGTTTGGCCAGATATTACCTCAGGCTGACCTGGAAAATGCCCGTGCAGTCATACTGGAGAAATACCCGCAGCATAGCGATATCATCAATGCCATTTCGGCTAAAAGTGACGAGGAGCTGAATGCAGCGGCTACGGTTCTGCAGGCGCTGACGGCCTATGTGATGTCGAATCAGTGGGTCACGCCGGGAAAATCGGAATTTATCCGCCAGCTGGATGCCTATATCGAGCAGAATCTGAGCCGCAGCATTACAGCCGAGGAGCTGTGCGCGCAGTTTCATATGGGTCGGACCCGGCTGTATGATGTATCCGCGGAATATTTAGGCTGTGGCCTGGCGGAGTATATCCGCTCCCAGCGT
Source organism: Oscillospiraceae bacterium (assembly GCA_017936985.1). Next base: position 9,391 of record JAGBEM010000074.1, on the reverse strand, counting down.
ATCGCCTGGGCGAAAAGAATGCTGGCAGAAACAACGCTGCCGGTGGGACAGATCGCCGACGCGGTGGGCTTTTCAGATTACAACCACTTTTCACGGGTATTCCGGCAGTATGCCGGGATCTCGGCCAGAACCTACAGGAAGAATGCCACAGGACAATAACAACACCCCTTCCGGGATACGGGAGGGGTGCTTTGATGCGGTGCGCTGCGGTACGCTATTGTAACTTGGCGTTGCTGCGGTAGTGCTTGGGAGTTACGCCGAAATGACGCTTGAACAAATGATAAAAATGAGAACGGTTTGAGAACTGAAGCTCCGCGGCGATTTGGGCTGCGGTCTTTTTTGTTTCCAATAGCTGCTGGGCAGCGTACTTCATGGTGAAGGTTACGGAGTAATCGAACAGGCTTTTTCCGGTGTATTTTTTAACAATGCGGCCCAAATAAGAGCCGTTATAGCTCAGTTTTTCTGCCAGTTCTGCATGGGTAATTCTGCCGTGGCGCTCCTCCAGGATCTGATCGATCCTGGCAAACAGGGACGATTCCATATTGCTTTTGGCGGTGATGTGCACTGCGTTGTAGCAAGTCGGGTCTGCTAAGATGGCGATCAACTGCATAAACAGCTCCTGCAGGCGGTAGGTCGCGCCGGAGGAGGGCTGGATCAGGGTGTGCAGCATATCCTCGAAGATCTGATGGACAAGCTGCACTTGCTGGGTCTCGGTGATCTTGGGGATGAAGTCCAGAAAATCCTTGCTGTCGGCAGTGGAGTCCTGCAAATTTCGCTCAAAGAACCGGAAAATCAGATTGTCAAAAATGTGCTGCTCGTCAGGGAAAAGCAGGCTGTTGCCGTAGTTCATGAGCCGAGCCACAAAATCGGAGGAAACCGTGAAAAACAAACAGAAAAAATCGGTTGAAAGTTCCTCGGTGTGCAGGGTGTTGCGATTCATCAGGCAGCAGCTTCCAGCTGGATAGAAGTAGCGCTTGCCCTCAACAATCTGGTACATGCTGCCGTCGATGACATAGGTGAATTCAAAGCAGTTGTGCTGATGCTGGCTTTGCTCCCGGCGGCCCTGGATGGAATCGCTGTAGCTCAGGGCGAACTGGGCGTCGGGTGTGTAGACGGACATATAAGTATCCTTGGGACGGTCGGCATTTACCGTCATCAGCATCAGCAGAAACGGGGAGAGGATCTCCTGATAAAACACAGAGGGCTTATCGGACTGGTGGAAACGGATGACTTGATCCAGCTGCTTTTTTCCGTAGGATAGTTTCGGCGCAATGGTGATCGGCATAATATCCCTCCTTCATTCCAGTATAGCACCCAATTGCGGCGGCGTAAATACTTCACAGCGAAATATGATACAAAAAGTGAAATGAGATGTCGATATCGGACAATGATTTTGCTGCGGATCTACGGCAAGTCGAAATAGAACACTTTCTGAGTTCAAAAATGTCGAGTATCGGCATTGAAACATATCCATTTCGATGTTACAAATAAGAAAATACAATGGAAATAAAGGAGGAAATGACTGTGCGAAAACAGAAACTCAACAATGGGTGGTTGTTCTATAAGGACGGCTGCAGGCAGTCCGCAAGGCTTTTGGATCTTCCTCACGATGCCATGCTGGCCGAAACGCGTCAGCCGGAGCTGCCCAAGGGCAGCGGCTCCGGTTTCTTCCCCGGAGGAAAATATTGGTACGAGAAGACGATTTTTGGTGAAGAAAGCTACGCTGAGCGGACTGTGATCCTGGAATTCGAGGGCGTCTATATGAATTCCACCGTCCTGCTCAACGGCGAAGAAGTGGGCGGCTGGGTCTACGGCTATACCAACTTCTATGTGGATCTGACCGGTAAGCTGCTGGTTGGTCAGGACAATGTAATTACTGTCATTGCCGACAATTCTCAGCAGCCCAATTCCCGATGGTATTCCGGTTCCGGCATTTATCGGGATGTGAATCTGTATGTGGGTCACAGGGAACATATTGTTCCTGACGGCATCCGGGTGAAAACCCTGTCCCACGCGCCAGCTGTGCTGGAGGTTGCGGTGGAGGCAGTCAAGGCTGGGGATACGGAAGTGGTCATCGAGATCATGGACGGGGAAACTGTGATCGCCTGCTCCGGGGGAGAAAAGGCTGCTCTGACTGTCCCGGATGCAAAGCTGTGGAACGCGGAATGTCCCAATCTGTACACGGTTCGTGTGACTCTTCAGAAAAACGGAGCGATCCTGGACGAAAGCCACATTCGCACCGGCATCCGCAGTCTGGCTTGGGATTCTTCTGCCGGCCTGCAGGTCAACGGCAAGACGGTTAAGCTCCGTGGCGGCTGTATCCACCATGACCATGGACCGCTGGGCGCCTGTTCCTATGATAAGGCGGAATACCGCCGGGTAAAGAAACTGAAGGCACTGGGCTACAACGCCATCCGCTACGCCCATAACCCCTCCAGCCGGATTCTTCTGGAAGTCTGCGATGAACTGGGTATGTATGTACTGGATGAAACCTTTGACCAGTGGAAGCTGCCACAGTCCGATAAGGACTATGCCATCTATTTCGACAAGGAATGGATGAAGGATGTCAAGGCGCTGATCCGCAAGGATTTCAGCCACCCCAGCGTGATCATGTACTGCATCGGCAACGAGATCACCGATACAGGTTTGCCCCATGGCGCGCTGATCGCCAAAATGATCAACGATGTTTTCAAGGCGGAGGATCCCACACGGCCCACAACGATTGCCATCAACCCGATGCTGACGGTTCTGGCACGGAAAATGGCGGAGGCCAAGGCGCAGGGGGCAGAGAACCAGGGCAGCATGGGCAGCGCGGAGGTCAATGACATCGTAACGCTGCTGCCCAAGATCCTGGCGGGCATTACCCCGGAAAGCCTGGAGGCGCTGCTGAAGGACCTTTTGCAGCATGTGGACATCGCCGGCTACAACTATTCTGCCCATCTGTTGGAGGGAACCCATGCGCTGGTGCCTGACCGGGTGATCCTCCACAGCGAAACATTCCCCTGCCGCATTGCCGATGGCTGGAAGATCGTGGAGAGAAACGATAGTATCATCGGTGATTTCATGTGGACTGCCTGGGATTATTTGGGTGAAGCCGGTGTTGGCGAGCCTACCTATGGCACTACCCAGGCACCCTTCTCCAAGGAGTATCCCTGCCAGAACGCCGCCATCGGCGCGGTGGATCTGACCGGCGAACCGGAACCCTTTGCCTACTATGTGGCTACCCTGTGGGGCGCGTATGACAAGCCGTATTTGGCGGTGCGCCCCCTGGATCATGCCGGTGAGGAATATACCCTTGGCAAGTGGCGGGCAACCGATGCTGTGCATAGCTGGTCCTGGCCCGGCCAGGAGGGCAAAACGACGGATGTGGAGGTCTATACCAAAGCGCAGGAAGTGGAGCTCATCTGCAATGGGATCAGCCTGGGAAGAAAAGCGACGGAAAACTGCAAGGCAGTATTCCAAGCGGTTTACACTCCCGGAAAGCTGGAGGCTGTGGCATATGACGCAAGCGGCAGTGAGCAGGGAAGGGGTGCATTGATCACAGCCCAGGCGGAAACCAAGCTGACCATCTGTGCTGAGGAAACAAAGATCCGGGCAAACGGCGAGGATCTTGCCTATGTGTCCGTAGAGATCACTGACAACGCAGGCATCCGCAAGATGCTTTCTGACCGGAAGATCACCGTTTCTGTTTCCGGGGCAGGCAGATTGGCCGCTGTTGGCAGCGCCGCCTGCCGGACGGAGGAAAGCTACCTGGGCGATTCCTTCACAACTTATAATGGCCGCATGATCGCTATCGTTCGCAGCACCGGCCTGCAAGGGACGATCACAGTTACCGCTGCGGCAGAAGGCCTGACTCCCGTCAGCATTGCGTTGGAAGCAAGATGATGTAATCTGACAAAGTATTTTTTCGGTTCTCCGTTAAAATAAATAATGAAAGAAAGCGAGTAGAAATTATGGCTAAAACAAGATTGAAAAAGCAATACCCTGAGAATTTCCGTACGATGCTGGGATTCTCCCTGTCCAACCTGTCGGTTGCGTTCTCCACCACGGTCATCACCATTTTCATGCTGTTCCTGACCGACTACTCCGGCATTGACAGCCTGATGGGCAAGGCCGGCTTTGCCGCAGGCTTTGCGACCCTCTTTCTGCTGTTGACCCGTATTGTGGACGCCATTGACGATCCTCTGCAGGCATGGATCATGGACCGTTCCAAGGAAGTCAAGTTCGGCAAGTACCGCCGGTTCGGTTTTGTTGGCCTGATCCTGATCACCATCGGTACCATTATGCTCTTTGCCATCCCCGCATCCGTCAAGACCTCTGCCGGTTTGCTGTGGATCTGGTGTATTGTTGGCTATGTTATTATGGAAATGGGCAGCGCTATGTCCGTTTCTTACCCCATTTTGCAGAAGGCTACCACCGATGCCCGTGTCCGCACCAAGATCGCAACTGTCATCCGTTTTGCACAGGTCATTGGCGCACTGCCCGGCATCCTGTTCGTTTCCATCGTTGCTGCCGTTAACGGCGAAAACGGCAATTTGGGCGAATCCGCTGTCACTGTTGCCGTATTCATTTCGCTGCTGTTCTTCGTGCTCAGCAATTTGGGCTTCCTGCTGCTGAAGGAGCGGTATGTTCCTGAAAATGACAAGCAGGAAGGCGAAAAGACCAAGCTGGATCTGAAGGCGATCTTAAATATGTTCAAGATCAATAAGCCTCTGTGGGTCCATCAGATCTCTTATTTCATCGGCGATATGAACTACAAGATCATTTCCGCCGTTGCTGCCTACTTCATTAAGTGGTACTTCTGCGCAGATCTGGGCAGCGGTGAGGTCGATTTGGTCGGCTTTGCTGCTATGTCCGGCATTTACTCCATTTTGCTGCTGCTGCCCAACCTGATCTCTCCGTTCGTGTGTCCTCTGTTCATCAAGCTGTCCAAGAGCGTAGACAAGGCTCTGCGTAACTGCATGGCGATGATGGGTATCTGCTATGGCCTGGCTTTTGTGCTGGCGATCACCGGCGTTATGCGTGCGGTTCCCGCTTTGTTCTTCCTGCTGTTCTTCCTGATTATGATTCCTGCGGGTATGGGTGCCGTGTTTGCACCGCTGATCAACATTGATTGCGCTGACTATGTAGAGTACACCACAGGCACCAACATGACTGCTATGGTCAACTCTGTACATAGTGTGTTCGACAAGGCCCGTGCCGCCCTGGGCGGTGTCGTTCCCGGCGTTCTGCTGGTAATGTTCGGCTACAGTGTGGATGCCGCTACCGGTGCTTATGCCGGCGAGCTGGCCAAGCTGCCCGGTATGGTCAATGGATTGTCTGTTGTTACTTTCCTGATCCCCTGTGTTCTGACGGTAATCTCTGCAATTCTGTACACCAAGTTCTACAGTGTATCCCCCGAACTGCGTGCTACCGTTAACGCAGAGCTGGCCAAGCGCCGTACCGCAGAGCACAGCACGGAAGCTGCTGAGTAAATCCTGTATACGGCAGGTAGATATTTGCATAGTTTTAGGGACTGTTGCGTTTTGCAGCAGTCCCTATCATTTTGCTTTTGCCATCAAGGATCGTTTTTGTGAATGCTATGCTGCTTTCTGTATTGGGCGGGTGTGACACCGTACTGCTCCTTGAAGCTGTGGATAAACTGGGCAACATCCTTGTAACCCACAGTTTCACAGATGTCATTGAGCTTGCCGGGGCCTTTTTTCAGCAGCATTGCGGCCCGGCGTAGTTTGTATTCCTTAAGCACATCGGAAAAGGTGCGCCCGGTGCGCTGGCGGATCAGGCGGCTCAGGTATGCCGGGCTGTAATGAAAATGCTCCGCTACGGATTGGAGGGTGATGGTTTGGTAATTGTCCGCCATAAAGCTCAGGATGCGCATGATTTTGGAGCTTTGATCGGGTCGGGTGATCAAATACAGCAGATCGTCCCGGAAGTGCTGCTCCAAATACAGCATCAGGGTTTTGAAAAGCTGTTCCATGATCTGATCGCAATAGGGGAGATTCTCCTCCTGCTGCGTCCAAAGGGCGGCAATGGTATTGCGGATGAATGGGTCTGCGCCGCAGGAAAAAGCCAAAGGAAATGCGTAGCTGGCCCATCCGGGCAGATTCAGATCCTGAAAGGTTTCCGGGCGGACCTTCATGGTCAGACACAGGCAGTCCTCCTCGGGATACAGGGAATGGGTATAGCCTTGGGGTATGGTGACAAGGCTGCCGGCTTCCTGCAGATATTCCCGTTCGTTGATCCGGTGCAGGCATTTTCCGGTGACCACATAGGCGCACTCGATGAATTCGTGCTGATGGGGAGTGATGTCCACATAGCGCAGAAGCTGCTGGATCTCCACATTCTTTTCCTCCGGGAAAAAGGTGGAAGAGCTGAGGGTTCCGGGTTTGCTGTCCTGCCGGTAATGATCACGGATGCGGAGCTGCTCCGCTACTGCCTCCATTGTGTAAAGATCCTCGGGTTTGCTGACCCGGTGGCCGTATACCATCAGGTAGATCAGGTGCAGCTCAGTGATGTTGGAACCGTAGATCTTACGGTGCTGTTTGCCCATGGATTCATAGTTATTCAGGTCGATCAATTGCTTTTTTACCTGTTCCAGCAGCATGGTGTTCACATCCTTGTGCATAGTTCACAAAAAAATAAAAAAAGGACAAATACCACCAATTTAATGCGTAAAAATATGGGGTAGATTTGTGTTTTTCTTTATATTACAATAAGAATATAAAAAATGCAAGCTTTTTGCCTGCAAAGAGAACGAGGAGAATTTGAATGGAGAAGAAAACAGTCTTTTACGCTGGCGCGGCCAGGCGGGACATTACACCCAAAGAGGATATGCTGCCCATGCCTTATGTGGGGCCGGTGGCATTTGAAGCGGTGGCGGACCGGATCAGCGTCCGGGCGCTGTATTTGGAAAATGGCGATGGGCAGGTGCTGTTTGTCCATTTTGACTTGGCAGAGGTTCCTTATGTCCAGGAAACCGTTGCCGGTCTGACCCGGTTTTCGGGCCTGCCCAGTGAGCGAATTTTCACTGTGGCTACCCATACCCACAGCATGCCTTTCTTCGGTACGGTTCTGTTCCCTCCCGATGCGGCAACAGAGCCGCTGTTCCGCAGATATTACGATCATGTCATGGAGAAAGCCGAAGAAGCGGTACGGGAAGCGATGGACGGAAAGCGTCCGGCAAAATTAGGTTACGGCGAGGGCCGTTCCTATGTGAATGTGAACCGGGATGAAAAAATCGATGGGAAGTACACATACGGAAACAATTTTGAGCGTCCCAGCGATAAGACCCTGCAGCTTATGCGACTGGAGGATGAAGAAGGGCAGATGATCGCCCTCATTGTCAATTTCGCGGTTCACGCAGTGGTCACAAACGGCTGTATGATCGGCGATGGTCTGTGGCTGGGCGGCGATCTTCCCGGCAGAACGGCGACGGTATTGGAAGAAAAGCTGGGCGGTGTGGTATTGTGGACTCCTGCTGCCTCCGGCGACCAGAATCCCCGCTATTGCACCAACTTTGGTTATGACGAAACCAGTCCCACTTTGCGGACTATTTCTCCGGGGGAGGGCGGCTATCTGTATTTGGACGCGCTGGTTGCCGAGCATGTCCGGGATATCCTGGCGGCCAATGCCGGATTTACCTGTGACCGGGAGCGGATTTCCATTGCGGCAGCGGAGCAGACGGTGCTGGTTCAGGCGAAGGAAGAACTGGCGGCGGTGATGCCTGCCGTGCCCTTTGTTTTGAAGCTGCTGCGGCTGGGCGATTTGGTGATCCAGGGCGTATCGGCAGAGGTGGTGACCACGGTGGGCGCAGCGCTGCGCTCCATTTCCGATGGGGAGCATACCATGATGATGACCCATGTTCACGGCACCGGACTGTATGTGCCGGACGAGTGGGAGTATGCGGTCCAGGCCCAGGAGGTAAGCCAGTCGCTGCTGGCCCGTGGCGCTGCCGAACCGGTGTTTGCCGCCGCCTTTGCGGAGATGGTGCAAAATACGAAAGAAAGAACTGCGCTTAGCGATTTGGAGGAACTGTTATGAACTTTACCGTTTTCACAAGCCACATCATGCTTGCCCTCGGCAGGAAAAAAGTGCGCAAAAAGAAGCCCTGGATCGGTAAGCAGTATTTTGTAAAACGGCCCGGCCTGCCGAAAACGGAAGTATTCCTGCACACGCCCAAGACCCCTTTTTGTACGCCTATGCCGGTGATGTTTAATATTCACGGCGGCGCCTGGGTGGGTGGTGACGCCACGGTACTGGACGGGCAAAGCCAGCGAATCGCGGATACGCTGGGGTGTTTTGTGGTGAACATCAACTACCACAAGGTAGATGAAAAAGCGTTTCCCTATTTGCAGGAGGAAGTGCGGGATGTGGTGCTGCATTTTGCGCAGCATGCTGAGGAATTTGATCTGGATGTGACAAAATTCGGCATTGTCGGTTACAGCGCCGGCGGTCATCTGACGGCGGCGGTGGCATTAATGCTGAAGGATGAAGGCTTCCGTCTTTGCGCCCATGTGCCTGTATATCCGTTCCTGGATTTCCGTATTTTCGACGGGGAAAATGATGTGGTCGATAAAAAGGACCCGGAACACGAAAAGACAAAGCGCAAGATCGATGCGGTATTCTTCCGGGGTGATATGCCCAAGGAGCATCCGTATATGTCCCCCAATGCCGCAACGCCGGAGCAGATCCGGGGGCTTTCCCCGGCGGAGGTCATCATTTGTGGACAGGATCCCCTGCGTCCCATGGGCGTGGAGTATGAAAAGCTTTTAATAGAGGCCGGAGTCCCCTGCGTTCTGAAAGAGTATGAAAAGGCAGTCCACGGCTTTGCGGAGATGGACTGGACCAAAGCCGCCACCGAAGCGGAGCAGGGGCAGGTGGCGCTGCAAAGCGAATGCATCGATTACCTCAAAGTCAGAATGCAGCAGCATTGGGAAAACATTTGAGAAAGGGTTGATCGGAAATGCCATCTTATCAATGGATGGATACAACGGTGTTGCGGGAAACACCGGGAATTCGCAGCCGTTGCAATGAAGCGTATATCTCAGCCGGACTGAAAGAAAGATTCCCCGGTGAGAAAATCGAAATTGAATCGGTACAGATCAACAGCACAGGCTGTTACGACAATCCGGCCCATGGCGGCGCGGTCAAGCTGGAAGGTCTGCCGGAATACTGTCAGGTCGCTTTGATCCACTACGAACATGGCGGCCGGCCAGCCAAGGTGACTGTTTGGGTCCCGCTTGCTTGGAACGAACGGTTCATAGGCACCGGCGGCGGTGGCATCCAAACCGGCGGCGTTGAGCATATCACGCTGCCGGACCGGGGCATGACGGTGGCCTGCGCTGTGATCAACGGCTTTGCTTCCGCGACTTCCGACGCGGGAAATGCGGAT
>JAGBEM010000073.1 GCA_017936985.1 Oscillospiraceae bacterium | reverse complement strand
GTCTCAGCGCCAACCTTCTGGCCGTAAGCCAGAGCAACGGAAGCGCCGACAGTCTTGCAGTTTTCCTGCTTTGCAGACATACAGACAATGTTCTTGCCCTGCAGAGCCTCAGAGATCTTGGCAAACAGCTCGCCGTCCTTCTCCAGGTTCTTGCAGCCCATGATCACGATGGGCATGGAAACAGCCTCGGCAACAGCCTTGGCATCGGCAACACACTCCTCAACGGAGCGGTTGGCACCGTTGGGATCGGCAGATTCGAAGTTCAGTGCGATAAAATCGGCACCTTCCATGGTCTCGGCCTTCTTGGCACGATCAGCCATGGTTTTGCAGCCGGCGTAGAACTCCACCAAACCGGGAGCAGTCCACTCACCGGCAGCGTCGGAAACCTCAACGCCGATCTTCGGCGCATGCTCGATAGCACCGTCGAAGGTGTAGAACGGCAGCACATTCTGACCGCCGATGACGATTGCCTTGTCACCGGTGCCCAGGGTCACGGCATTGATCTTGCCGCTGAAGGGCTGCGTCTTAGGAACAAAAGACATAATTGGTATCCCCCTTAGTATTATTAGTGCACATAATGTGCAGATTTAATGTGATTTACAGTCCAATAGACTGCATGATCCCCTTCAGCGCCACCTTCATGGGGTCACTGTCGGGCAGTTTGGCAGACGGTTCGCCATCACAGTCGCAGCGGTACACCGCCTCATCCTGAGGCAGAACGCCCAGAAGCTCCAGACCGTGCTTTTCGATCTCCGCTTTAACGCCATCATCCAGCACACCGTTCGGTGCGCGGTTAATGATCAGGCCCATACGGCCGGGCTTCAAGTTCATATCCCGCACCATCTCGGCAATCCGGGCAACAGCCTGGACGCCCCGACGGGAACAGTCAGAGATCAGCAGCATGGTATCCACATGAGGAAGCGTTCCCCGAGCCACATGCTCCAGACCCGCTTCATTGTCCATGACGATGTAGCTATAGTTCTTGGCATACTTGTCTACCTGGGTCTTTAGCACGCCATTGACATAGCAATAGCAGCCCTGACCCTGAGTGCGGCCCATGACGATCATGTCGAAATCGTCTTCCTCGATGAGTGCAGAGTTAAACTTGAATTCGGCGTAGTCCGCCTTGGTCATACCGGCAGGAATGGTTCCCTTCAATTCCGCGTGGGCCATTTCCTCTCGGATGGCACCCAACGAGATCTCCGCCTCCACACCCAAAACCTCATTGAGGTTCGAGTTAGCATCCGCATCCACTACCAGCACAGGGCCGTTTCCCTTTTTGCACAGATAGTCGATGAGCATACCGCAGGTGGTGGTCTTACCTACGCCGCCTTTACCGGCGACAGCGATGGTATGGGGTGTTGCCATGGTAAAAACTCCTTAGATCAGATCCAGCAGACCGGCTTCCTTAGCGATGTAGGCAACATCGTCGAACTTATTCAGTGCGTACAGATGGATGCCGTCGATGCCGCAGGCGCGGTACTCGTCGATCTGGTTGATGGTGTACTCGATGCCGGCCTTCTTGAAGTCTTCCTTCTTCTGAGCTACGTTAGCATCGAAGGGATCCTTGTCGAAGGGGTTGGGGAAGATCCAGTTCTTGGAGATGATCTCGCACAGAGCACGGGGCATGACACAGCCGTTGCGGCTCAGAGCCATGTTAATGGTAGCAGCCTGGTCCAGGATGGGCATAATACCCACGTCCACGGGCATCCAGATACCGGCAGCGCGGATAGCGTCCAGCCACCAGCGGAACTGATCCATATCCCAGCACAGCTGCGTCATGATGTAGTCAGCGCCATTGTCCTGCTTCTGCTTCAGGAAAGCGATGTCAGCTTCGATGGAGCGGCAGGCAATGTGACCCTCGGGAGAGCCGGCAACGGCGATGGTGAACTTATCGCCAAACTCTTTGCGAACGAACTTGACCAGCTCGGTAGCGTAGTGCAGGTCGCCGCCGGTACCGGTCCAGCCAAAGGGCAGGTCGCCGCGCAGAGCCAGCATATGATTGATACCGTGATCCAGATAGGTCTGCAGCTGATCCTTAATGCCTTCCTTGGTGTTGCCAATGCAGGTGAAGTGGGTAACGCCGGTGGTCTTGCCATCCTTGACGATCTTGTCCAGAACCTCCAGGTTCTTGCCCACGTTGGTGCCGCCGGCACCGTAGGTGCAGGAGATGTAGTCGGGGTTCAGTGTGTACAGCTGCTCCAGAACGCCGCCTTCGCCACACAGCTTCTCCATGCCCACATCAGTCTTGGGGGGGAAGACTTCAAAAGAGAACGCGCTGCGCTCTTCCAGGATTTCCATAACGGACATTGTTTTTTGCCTCCTAATGTGTATTTTTCATTCCTTGTATATATGTATAATGAGCGCAATACGCCCATATCGATACGAATATATCATATCACACATAGCTGTTAAATTCAACCCATTTTTCAAATAAATTTCACACTTTTCCCATGGTGTTTTTATAGAAAGCGCACCTGCCGCTCGTGTTGACAAATTTTTCCGAACCATGTATACTGACCGCAAGGGACAAGGAGTGATGTGCATGCAACTCAACACGGTATATGTCGGCCTCGGCGGTGGCAGTGTGTTACAGCTCGCCAACCGCGAGCATCAGCAGACCATGTCCTACATCATCGACACGCCTGACGGCAAAACGGTGGTTATTGATGGCGGACACGGAGAAAAATATATAGGTTTGGAAGCGCAGGATATGTATCGGATGCTGTCCGAGCGCGGCAAGAAGGTAGATCTGTGGGTGATCACACACGCGCACCCCGACCATTTCGGCGCGCTGCGTTTTCTGCTGAAAAACCAAAAGCCCTTTGATCTGGACATTTGCGATCTGCGATTTGATTTTCCTCCGGTGCCGTGGCTGGAAACCGTCGAGGACGGCAAATATGCCTTCCCTGCAGCCGATTTTTTACAGCTCGTTCAGGAAGCGAAGATCCCCGTCACAGCGCTGAAGCGCGGTGACATGATTTCAGTGGGCGGTATCACGGTTGAGGTACTGTGCGATGCCAGTACTTACAAAAAGTACCGTTCCATCAACGACACGACCTCCGTGCTGCGGGTATCCTTCCCGAAGCGCAACCTGCTATTTCTGGGAGATATCGGCGCACAGCGCGCCCGTGATCTTTTAAACGAATGCCCCCACGACAAGCTGCGGTGCGACATTGTGCAGATGGCGCACCATGGACAAAGCGGCGCTGACCGCGCGTTTTACGAGGTGGTACAGCCGAAGGTTTGCCTTTATACCGCCCCCGACTGGCTGTGGGACAACGACGCTGGCGCCGGCTTCAACACCGGCCCGTGGAAGACCCTGCTCACCCGTCAGTGGATGGAGGAGCTCGGCGCACAGATCAGCCTCCCTCATGCATACGGCGATTATCTGCTGAAATGATCATAACCACCGGTGCATAGTAAATGTACCGGTGGTTTTCTCGTTCCAAGCAAAAGCAGCCACCCTGGATGGGTGACTGATTTATTAAGTATTCCGTTCAACAGGATCACTCTACTGAATCTATTATTTCGTTTCTTTGAACGCCTTCAAAATAATCTGAGGGAATAGACGATTTCTAACAAATCTGCGGTAATTCATATCTTCTTCTGTTCTTCCACTGATCAAAGATTTGTTTGTCAATGTATTATCAGACACACTAAAAATTGCAGCTAGTGATAATCCTGCAATTTTAGCTGCGCGGAAAGCAGAAGCGGTTTCCATTTCTATAACATTGCATCCCATCTTCATGATTTCATCTATATGTGCATATTGCGCAAATACAGAATCGATGCTAAATGCACTTCCTATATGAAACTTTACATTATTCTGTTTGCAAATTTCATTGGCGATTTTGCAAATAATATCAAACATTTTCTTATCCGGCTCAACCTTGCTGCCAAAAGAATCGTTATCAAGCAACGAATCCGTCGCAATATACCGGCTTGCACCGTCGCCGCAAATGCTGAATTGGGGAATAACTATATCTCCGATCCCAATGTTTTCATCCAACGAACCTACCGAACCAACAAAAATCACATTTTTGCATTTTGTCACGCCCAAAGCTAACAGCGCATCCATAAACACAGGCGCGCCAATGCCCGTTTTAATAAAGGTAATTTCTTGCTTGTTGCTTTTAATGTTCCAAACTTTTATAGCAGAAAACTGCGATTCACTCAAATATTCCGCTTCACCAAGCAACGCTAAATATTTTGGTTCCCACCATGGTGCAATAACAACATTCCTGTTGATTTTATCCGGTTTCACGCCGAGGCAGTGAACGCATATATCCGTTTCAGTGGAACCGTACCTTTTCATTCCTTCAATTAATCGCTGGTAATCCATAACAAGCCCCTTTATGATACAATGTTTTGCAATTATTTTTCGATTGATGGTATCATTTATCGCTATTTTGCTTTGCAGTATTGATAGATGCAATCAGCATAACACGGATACTTGCGCAGGCAGCATCCAACGCCTTATAGTCGTCTTCTGTAATGTAACTTGCCTTATAAAGTAATTCCAGCCAATAGCCAGTTTCATTTGCTTCTTTCAATGCGCTTTGCAGCTTTGCTATAAAATCCGCTTTGCCGTGGGCATATTGCGCCTCCCGGATATTTGCGCCGATAGAGGTGCCACTCCTGCCAATTTGGTTGGAAATAATGCTTTCGCGCCTTTCCTTTAGTTCTTTGACAAGATTTATGATCCGCACAGCAAAATCCATGGATTGTGTCGACAGCTTATCATTTCTCATATGGATCACCCCTTATATAAAGTATATCATAAGAACTGCCTGTTTTCAATGAAGTGTTTGCTCTGCAAACATGAAGCGGCAGCGTTGCCGCCATGAAGCACCGCGCTTCGTGCGGCATGAAGCAAAGCGCGCTTGCGCCCGCAGGCGCCTTCATATCCGAAGGATACTTCATGTGCGCAGCACTCTTCATGCGCCACAAGGCGCGCTTCATTCAAAAAAGACCACATTTGCTTTTTAGCAAATGTGGTCTTTTTTGTGGCGACCCGGAACGGACTCGAACCGTCGACCTCCAGCGTGACAGGCTGGCGTGCTAACCGACTGCACCACCGGGCCATATGGGGTACAACGGGACGAATTATAGCAGATAAAATCCCGTTTGTAAACCCCTAATTTTTATTTTCTTTTCTCTTTTCCCATGGTTTTCATCACATAAATGTGGATCGGCACCGCGCAGAGCATCGTTAGAGCATCGGCACAGGCCTGGGTTATTTCCACACCGGTCTGTCCCCAGAAATGCGGCAGGATCAACACCAGCGGAATGAAGAAGAAGCCCTGCCGGGCAACGGACAAAAAGGTCGCCGGAATAGTACGGCCCATGGACTGCTCCATCATATTACTCATAACGATCCAGCCGTGGAACGGAAATGTAATGCACTGGAAGCGCAGCGCTGCCGCGCCGCAGGCAATGACCGCCGGGTCATCCCGGAACAACGCCACCAGATCCTCTGCAAACACAAAGCCTGCCGCGGCAATCACCACCAGCACCGCCGTAGATGCCTTGATGCAAAACCAAAAGCCTTTTTTGACCCGTTCATATAATCCGGCACCGTAGTTGAAACCGCAAACCGGCTGAAAGCCCTGGCCGAAACCCAGCATAGCCGACGCGCCGAACATACTGATTCGCTGCACCACACCCATAGCCGCGATCACCGCGTCGCCCATGGGACGGGCCACATTGTTCAGGCAAATGGTCGCCAGAGACGCCAAACACTGCCGCGCCAAAGACGGCAGACCGCCCCGGAAGATCTGGTAATAATAGAACCACTTCAGCCGGAAGTTCTTGATCTTTATGCGAATATTGCTGCCCCGGCTGCAGCCTGCCAGCAACAGGCAGAAGCTGACAAATTGGCTGATAATGGTGGCCCAGCCGGCACCGGCAACACCCATGTTCATAAACTGGGGCAGGATCATCAGCGGATCCAGAATGATATTCAGAATCGCGCCAGTGGTGATGCCCACCATGGCGTACATTGCGCCACCTTGAAAGCGGAGCTGATTGTTTAGCACAAAAGATGCTGTCATCCAGGGCGCTCCGATCAGGATGACTCGCAGATAGTCTCTGGTATAGGGCAAAATGGTGTCGGTAGAACCAAGTAGGTATGCCAAAGGCTCCAGGCAAATCTGACCCAGCACACAGATCACCGCGCCAACGATCAGGGAAGACAAAAAGCCGGTAGCCGCCATGTGGTTAGCCTGTTCGTAATTCTTTTCGCCCAGGGCCCGGGAGATAAAGGTGCCACTGCCCTGTCCGAAGAAAAAGCCCACTGCCTGGATGATCGCCATCATGGAAAATACCACGCCTACCGCGCCGGTAGCGGCAGTATCGTCCAGCATGCCCACAAAATAGGTGTCGGCCATATTGTAGAAGGATGTGACCAGCATACTGATAATGCAGGGGATCGCCAGCTTGCAGATCAGTTTTTCTACCGGCGGCTCGGTCATGTCTCTGTATTTTTTCTCTTGCGCGTCCATTGTAATTCCTCGTTTTTTGTAGTATAGCGCTATTATATCGCTCCACGCGCAGAATTGCAACGACAAAAAGTGGTTGCTTTTTCCTTTACCCTTTGCTATAATACGCTTGCCAATGCAGGGTTCGTATATCGGTAATACAACGGCTTCCCAAGCCGTGAAGGCGGGTTCGATTCCCGTACCCTGCTCCAAAAAAGAGAGGCTACCTTTTGGTAGCTTCTCTTTTTTAGTTGGTTGGGAATCGAACCAATCTAAATGCAGCAG
>JAGBEM010000072.1 GCA_017936985.1 Oscillospiraceae bacterium | reverse complement strand
TTCCTTCCTTTCCTTCCGTCTGTCCCGCTTCACGTTGAGCCAGCCATTCCCGGTACTCCCGCTGGCCTTCTTCGCTTTCGTAGTAGGCGAGAATGTCGGGGAGGATACACCGGGCGATGTGCTCGATTTCGTGCTGCGGAATACCGAAATGCTCCATGAGCTTTTTCTTGCGGCCCAAGCTGATTATTCCCTCCGGTTCGATATGAAATTTTTTAAGGTGCAGTTGTGGGTGGGCGGATGATTTGCTGCTGATGGCATGGCTCCCTTCTCAAGAAACGTAAAATGCAGGCGCTTGTCAAGCTGCGGCTTGATCGGCGTCTGCATTTTTGCTTTCCTGTATTATACCATATCGGGAGTGGGTGTCAATAGCTTGGGAAGGGTGCGATGTCGAGATTTTGGAGCAAAAAGCTGTTGCGCCACAATCACTTTTTGCCGCAATTCCGAGGGGATAGGGATATTGTATTCCCCCTTCGGAAAATGTCTTTCTGATGTCGACAGGATTGCTTTCTCCGCATTTAGAACCCGGTTTTTGACTTTCGAATGTACCTACACCACCCCTTCCAAAATGGAGAGAAAAAGTCGTTGCGGCGCAACGACTTTTTCGGTTCAAATGCGTAAGCCGCGGTGCAGTCAGGCTTCCGCTTCCCGGAGCCGTTCCACCACGCTCTGCCTAGCGGCATGGCGGTACATAATTGCGGGAATGGCGTAGCCCAGCAGGGCGAACATGGGGACGAGCAGCAGCACGGGGGCGATGGTAAAGTGCGCGCTGAAGAACCAGAACATGGTTTCCAGAAGACTGCCTGCCAAAGGATTCAGCAGAACGGAAAGAACCAGTGCGGTACCGGCCGCGCCTAAGGCATAGAACAGGCCTTCCCAGACCAGCATGGTTTTTAGCTGTTTCCCCGTCATACCCACGGCCTGCAGCACCGCAAATTCCCGCCTGCGGGACAGAATGCCCGTCATGGTGGCATTGAAGAAATTGAGGATTCCCACAAGGCCGATGATGGCACAAAGCAGTCCGCCCAGCAGCAGGAACATGGTCTGGAAGCTGTAGAATTCATCCCGCATTTTTGCCTTGCTTTCATACATGAGCTCGGACAGGGGATCTTCTGTCAGCTTTGCAAGATAGTTTTCCGCTGCTTCTTCAGAAGATAAGTCCGGGGTGTCAAAGAGCCAGAACATGGGGATCACTTCCCGCCCACTCTCCTCTGTCAAGCGATCAACGGGTAGAACAAAGCGGTAGCCTATGGTGGTATAGCGGTAGCTCATGGGCGTGGGCAGGGTCACATAAGCGCAAATGGTGTAATCGATATCATGGCTCTTGGTGATATGAGACTGAATATATTCCATGGGTGTGTTCTCATTCATTTCTTCCCCGGTCCGGCTGTCGATATACATGGTTTCTTCTACATAAGTAATGGTTTGGGTGGAGCCGACAGGCGGGTAATAGGCCGGTGTGGATACATTGCCGTAATCGTCGGTATAGACCACCATTGCGATTGCTTTTGCATCTGGCTGGAAGAGTGGTGCCAGGTCGCCCTCCACAACGGTCAGCTTTTCAAACAAGGGTTCGTCCAGACCTTCGATCAATGCCGTGGGACCGACCAGATCGCCCCGGCGGTATGCCTGTGCCAGTTCTCTTTCCACCGTGTCCGGGGAGCCAAAACGTGCCCGGTCCATGCGCCAAGTATCTTCTGGCATCCAACCCAGGGCTCCCGTCACCTTATAACCGGATCCTGACAGCGACCCGCTGGTATTTGCCTGGATTTGGGCGATCTGTTCTTCTGTAATGAAAGTTTCCGTCCTGTTGGACTGGTGGAAATAGCCTGTGGAGCTTACGATAAAGTCTGCACAACTCTTCTTTGCCAGGTATTTCTCCATATCAAAGCCGCTGGTGAAGGTGACAAGGATGTTCAGCAGCACAACGGCAAGGGCAAGAGACACCAGAACAAGGGCTGTTTTGCGCTTATTCCGCCCCAGATTTGCAAAGGCCATCTGATGAATCTTCGCACCTCTGGTCGTGCGCTTCTTTTTCGTATGGGCTATATTTTCCACATACTTTGCAGCTTCTACAGGAGATACCTTTGCTGCCATCTTTCCGGGCTTGGCGCAGGAAAGAAGAACTGTTATCAGAGAAAATACGGCAGATGCGGCGAAGATCATGGGCGAACTGCTGATCATGGTACTGGCAGAACCAAAGCTGGATTGTTCCATAATAGTGGGCATTAATGCTACACCCACGCCATACCCCAGAATCATACCCACGGGAATGCCCACGATGCACATGAGCAATGCCTGCTGACGGATAATGCGTTTCAGCTGCCGGGGTGTGACACCGATGGTTTTCAGCAGACCATAAAACCGGATATCTCCGGTGACGGAAATCTGGAAGATATTATAGATAATCAGGAAGCCCGTAAAGATGACCAGCATCAGGAAGGCCAGAATGGCGATCACCGTGGACGCATCCGCTGTGGCTTTGACGTTGGCACTGGTATAGCCCCAGTTGACACCGATTCGGTAGCATTGCTGATCTGTCTCCCAGGGCAGCCCCAATTCCTCAATCACCTGCGCCATCTGGCCTTCTATGTTGATTTCAGAATGGAGCATCACATTCAAGTCAGTGCGAAAATCCTGCAAACCATTGGATTTTCCTTCCGCTTCTACCAAGTCCGCATATTCTTCGGAGATGTTGATATAGTGGACAGGCATGATATTGTCATATTCCCACCAGCCAACCAAGGTGAAGGTGTCCGTTTTGTCGTAGGCATATTGGTACTGGTCACCCACTGTGAAGGTAAGGGTCACTTCTACACCCAGCTCTGGCTCGATTCCCAGCAGGGCCAGAGCATTGGTGTCCATGGTGATCTCTTTGCCACCTTGAGGGATGTGTCCTTCTATCGGCGTTGCAAAACTCCACTGGGTACAGTTCTTGTCCATAAAGCTGACTTCTGCCGGGACTTTAGCAAAGACTCCGGTTCCAATGTAACCGATATTGGTTCGCTCTCCCACAGCCTGGATATTCCGGTGTGAGGCGATGGCGGTAATTTCCTCGTCCGTAACTTGCTTATAAGAACCGTGGGGATAGCCGCCGATCTGCCGAAAAGTGTACATCTCATAAGTTCGGTTGATGGAGAGCGCAATGGTAAAGAGCGATGTAAACAGCAGCGTCGTTAAGACAATTGCTAGGATGGCAATGAGGTTGCGCTTCCGGGAGGCCCAGAGGGTGCGGAAGCTGAGCTTTCGGATGCATTTCCGGTTTCTGACGTTCATACTGCCACCCCCTTCACTGCCGGGTGACGATTCTGCCGTCTTCGATGCGGATGATCCGGTCTGCCATCTGGGCGATTTCCTCGTTGTGGGTAATCATGACGATGGTCTGGGCGAATTTCTGGCTGGTGACCTTCAATAGCCCCAGCACATCCTGAGAGGTTTTGGAGTCCAGATTGCCGGTGGGCTCGTCCGCCAGAATGATGGCCGGTGCTGCCGCCAAGGCTCTGGCAATGGCCACCCGCTGCTGCTGACCGCCGGAAAGCTGACTGGGCAGGGCATCCAGCCGTCCGTCCAGACCCAGTGTCTTTGCGATCTTCCCAATAAAATTCTCATCCACTCTCCTTCCGTCCAACTGGATGGGCAGGACGATGTTTTCATAGACATTCAGCACCGGGACAAGGTTGTAGCTCTGAAACACAAAGCCGATTTTCCTTCTGCGGAAAATGGTCAGGGCTTCATCTTTAAGTTGAAAGATGTCCTTGCCATCCACGGTGACGCTGCCGCCGGTAGGGCGGTCAAGGCCGCCCAGCATGTGAAGCAGGGTGGACTTTCCGGAGCCGGAGGTGCCTACAATCGCCACAAATTCTCCGTTCTCTACGCTTAAATTCACGCCGTCCAGCGCCCGGACTTCCGTATCGCCGGAGCCGTAGATTTTGCGTAAGTCTTTTGTTTCCAAGATGCTCATAACAATGCCTCCATAGGGAAAAAGTCTGTATGCCTTTCGACAATACAGACTTTACCACGGGAATCTTTCCACATTCTGTCAAGAATCTTACAGTTTTGAAAGATTGCAGGTAAGCCTTCCCCTCTGGGGAAGGTGGCAGCCCGAAGGGCTGACGGAAGAGGGCAATTCCTCTCCC
>JAGBEM010000071.1 GCA_017936985.1 Oscillospiraceae bacterium | reverse complement strand
GTCAATAAGTATATCGACAAGATTCTGGTAACACCGGAGGAGGATGGCTCTTTGCGGCTGGATATCAAGATCTTTACCGGCGAAACCACCCAAAAATACCTTGCAAATCTGCGCAGTCGTACGGGTCACATGTTCAAGAAGATGGTTGAGGCTTACGAGAAGGGCCTGCAGTAAAGTAAAAAGCAAATGACCGGGGATCCCCGGTCATTTGTTTTGCTATCAATAGTTTTCGGCGTGGATTTCGAAGTAGCTCTGGGGATGTGCACAGGTGGGGCAGATCTCAGGTGCTGCAGTACCAATGACCAGGTGACCGCAGTTGCGGCACTCCCAGACCTTGACTTCGCTCTTGGCGAAGACTTCAGCGGTTTCCACATTCTTCAGCAGTGCGCGATAGCGCTCCTCGTGGTGCTTTTCGATGGCAGCAACCAGGCGGAACTTTGCGGCCAGCTCCGGGAAACCTTCTTCTTCCGCGGTCTTGGCAAAACCGGCGTACATATCCGTCCACTCGTAGTTTTCACCGGCAGCGGCAGCAACCAAGTTTTCAGCGGTGTTGCCGATACCGTCCAGCTCCTTGAACCAGAGCTTAGCGTGCTCTTTTTCGTTGTCAGCGGTCTTCAAGAACAGAGCTGCGATCTGCTCGTAGCCCTCCTTTTTGGCCTTGGAAGCGAAATAGGTGTATTTGTTGCGGGCTTCGGATTCGCCGGCAAAGGCGGCCATAAGATTCTTTTCAGTTTGGGTACCTGCGTATTTGTTAGCCATAGTGAATTCCTCCGGAATATCAGTAATATGGGCAGTTTGCTCCATGAAGATAGTATACCAAAACAGGAAGAATTATGCAATATAAAAATATTGCGAATGATGGAGGGAAACAGTTGGAGGGGAATAGTAATTTCCCTTGCAAATTGTGGGAATGTGTGATATGTTAATATAAATATAAGGAAAGGAGCGGAGAAATATGGCCTTACAGGAATCCGGCGAAATGTATCTGGAAACGATCTTGATCCTCTCGAAGCAGAAGAGCGCCGTCCGCTCTATCGACATCAGTGAGCATATGGGTTATTCCAAGCCCAGCGTTTCCCGGGCAGTAGGTCTGCTGAAGACCGGCAACTACATCATTGTGGAAGATGACGGCCACATTACTCTGACCCCTGCCGGCAGAGAAATTGCCGAAAAGATCATGGCGCGCCACACCTTGCTTACCGATCTGCTGACCAGTCTGGGCGTCAGCCGGGAGACTGCGGCCAACGATGCCTGCAAGATGGAGCACGTGATCAGCGACGAAACCTTTGAAGCCATCAAAAACCATATGAACACATATGGAAGCAATAAATAATTATTTAGGAGGCAAAGAAATGACTCTCAGCGAGAAGAAGCAGCTGCAAATCACTGCCTGCAAGATTCGTATGGGCATCATCGAATCTACTTACGGCGCAAAGGCCGGACATCCCGGCGGCAGCTTGTCTGCAACCGAAATGTTCACCTATCTGTATTTTAAGGAAATGAATATCGACCCCAAGAATCCCAAGTGGGAGGATCGTGACCGCTTTGTACTTAGCAAGGGCCATACCACCCCCGGTCTGTATTCTACTTTGGCAAACCGCGGCTTTTTCCCTGTGGAGGATCTGCCTACCTTCCGTCACATCGACAGCTACCTGCAGGGCCACCCCAATATGAACACCGTTCCCGGCGTGGATATGTCCACCGGCTCTTTGGGTCAGGGCGTTTCCGTCGCTGTGGGTATGGCTAAGGGTGCCAAGCACACCGGTAAGCAGAACCGGGTCTATGCTCTGTTGGGCGACGGCGAGATCCAGGAAGGCCAGGTTTGGGAAGCCTGTATGGCAGCTGCCCACTATAAGCTGGACAACTTCTGCATCGTCGTTGACAACAACGGCCTGCAGATCGACGGCAACATTGCCGATGTTATGAGCCCGTACCCCATCGTTGACAAGCTGAAGGCTTTCGGCTTCCACGTTATGGCTATCGATGGCCACGACTTTGATGCTATCGAGGCTGCGCTGAACGAGGCAAAGACCGTCAAGGGTCAGCCCAGCGCCATCGTGATGAAGACCGTCAAGGGCAAGGACGTTTCTTTCATGGAGAACAATGCCGGCTGGCACGGCAAGGCACCCAACGACGCAGAGTACGCACAGGCTATGTCTGAGCTGAAGGCTCTGCTGGCAGAACTGGAGGGCAAGTAATATGGCAGACGTAAAGAAGATCGCGACCCGTGACAGCTACGGCAAGGCTCTGGCTGAGCTGGGCGCAGAGTTTGAAAATCTGGTAGTTCTGGATGCCGACCTGGCAGGCGCTACCAAAACCGGTACTTTCCAGAAGGTGTTCCCCGAGCGTCACTTTGACTGCGGCATCGCCGAGGCTAACATGGTCTGCATGGCAGCTGGTCTGTCCACTACCGGCCTGGTGCCCTTCGCATCCACCTTTGCCATGTTTGCTGCTGGCCGTGCTTTCGAGCAGATCCGTAACTCCATCGGCTACCCCCATCTGAATGTGAAGATCGGTGCTACCCACGGCGGCATCTCAGTCGGCGAGGACGGCGCAAGCCATCAGTGCTGCGAGGACTTCGGTCTGATGCGTACCATCCCCGGCATGGTGGTCATGAGCCCTGCTGACGATGTGGAAGCCCGGGCTATGGTTCGCGCTGCTTATGAGCACGAGGGCCCTGTTTATATGCGCTTTGGCCGTGCTGCTGTGCCGGTGATCCACGAAGAGGGCATGAAGTTTGAGATCGGCAAGGGCGAAGTTCTGCGCGACGGCAGCGCTGTTGCCATTATCGCCAACGGTCTGATGGTCAACGAGGCTCTGGTTGCCGCTGAGGAACTGAAAGAGGCCGGCATCGATGCTATGGTCATCAACATGGCTACCATCAAGCCTTTGGATGAGGAACTTGTGCTGTCCGCTGCCCGCAAGTGCGGTAAGGTCATCACCTGCGAAGAGCACTCCGTCATCGGCGGTTTGGGCGAAGCTGTTTGCGCGCTTCTGTCCGAGAAGTGCCCCACAGTTGTTCGCCGCATCGGCGTCAACGACGAGTTCGGTCACTCTGGTCCTGCTGCCGCTCTGCTGAAGCAGTTTGGCCTGAGCGCTGAGCACATCGTGGAAGTTGCCAAGGATCTGTGCAAGTAATGGAAAATCAAAAGACGCGCCGAAAGGCGCGTCTTTTTGTGCTTTTAATGGAAGTTAAGTCCTACTATCAGAATGACAATAATGAAAATCAGCATGACAGCACGGGCGATCGTTTGACTCTTTCGATAAATATCACTTGGCTCTCCGCCGTCTATATGCCACCTGTATCTCAAGTCGAAGAAAAAATCCGGGAAGCAGATATCCACGATGATCCACGCGGCAAAAAGCCAGGCCAGGGCCAGCATCCAGGGGTGTCCCCGGGTGCTTGTTTCCGGGGAGTGCGCAAGGCTATACAGCCTTCCGAAGCTGGGGAAAAGTTCTTCGGTGATTGGCGTGCGACCGCCGGCACTAACATCAATGCCGTTATAAGAATCGTCGCTGCTTTGGAGGATGTGGGTGTCGCCGGCGATCAGAACGCTGCCGTCGAAAACTAGGATACCATCCTGCAGGATCTGCACATCCAAGTCGTTGCAAAGAACTTCGTAGACCCGGGTGATGTCGTTGATGGTTACAGTGATGATTGTGTGTTCGTTACTGCCGTCGATCTGCAGAGTATACTGTGCATAGGAATCCGAACCTCGGAAAAGGCACGCATCCTCTTGATAAAGGAATGCGTCATTGAGCCAGATTCCTCGCCGACCTGTGGCATACAGATAGAGCCCGGATAAGAGTATGGCCAAAAGGATAGCAAAAATGATCAACTTTGTTTTGTATTTTTCTAAGAATGTGGTCATAGTAAGCCTCCCTCCGCAGCTGGGTGAAAACTTCTTATATTTATTATATGGCAAGGCAGGGGAAAATGCAATAAAAAACACCCCGGACTGAAGTTGTAAGATAAAGGTAGACACATGGCGCGTCTTTTTTGTATGCGGAAGAAGGACTAAATTAGTATAGTGTCACTTTTTGATATGACCGATAATCTTAACCAAAATCCCTACGAGAACCTGTAGTGCCATGATAGTCAACGGGATATATGTCATGTATTTCCCGATATTTTTAATTAAAGGATCTTCTTGTATAAGGAAAACGACACCTATAATTAAAACAATAGCTAAAAGAACAGCAAACGTGGTTGCAATATTCTTTATAGTTCTCCTTGCTTTGTCTGAAACTGTTTTATCAGGAACAATCAATTGCATCAATTTTATATAGCAATGTCCAATCAACTCGAACAATCCTTCAACAAATATTTCAAAGAACAGTTCTAATAAACATCCCATTATTTGCCCTCCTTTGCGGTTTTACAAGATGCAATCAAAATCCTTTTGCTTTGCGAATGCTGCGCTTCGTGGATGTTTGCACCAACCGATGTGCCCGCCCTTGCAAGCTGATCGGTCATATAGGAGCTTTTCGGCGCAGGTACACCGTCAACCAGATTAACAATCGCAACTGCTAATTCAAATGATAAATCGAGCAATTTGTTTTCGGACATAAATGCACCTTCTATCATCAACATTATATCAAGAACAGTTAAACTTTTCAATGATATATCTCTGGCGCGATATGATATACAGCTAACGCCACATGATGTATTTGCGTTGCAAATGTGATACAATATCCGTTCCTTCATATGCCGAGGGCATATATCATCGAACGAAGTGCGATATCATATTGAAGATATATCACTCGTTCCGACAGGAACGGATATCATTGAAAAAGCCACCTTTGTCGGCAGACAAAAGTGACTTTCTTCATGGAGCAGGGTACGAGAATCGATTTGCATTTTCGTCCGGGAATGGACGAAAACTAAGGTGTTGCCGTCGTCCAGCCGACGGCAAGCAGATGTCCACCGGACATCTGCATTTAGATGGTTCAAGTCCCTTATATCATGAGCATG
>JAGBEM010000070.1 GCA_017936985.1 Oscillospiraceae bacterium | reverse complement strand
TTGATGCAATTCTGGCTGACATCGGCGATGAGCAGTCCATTGCTCAGAGCCTGTCCACTTTTTCCAGTCATATGCGGACCATCGTGGATATCGTTGCCCAGTGCGACAACCGGACACTGGTACTCTTTGACGAGCTGGGTGCCGGTACTGACCCTGCTGAGGGTGCGGCCCTGGCTATGGCGCTGATCGAATTCTGCCGGAAAATGGGTGCTCATGTGGTGGCCACTACCCACTATGCGGAACTGAAGCTCTATGCCATGCGTACCCAGGGCGTCATCAACGCCTCCTGCGAATTTGATGTGGAGACTCTGCAGCCCACCTACAAGCTGCTGATCGGCATCCCCGGTAAGTCCAATGCTTTTGCCATTTCCCGGAAGTTGGGTCTTAGCGAGGACATCATTAAAGAGGCTTCCGACCTGGTAGGCAAGAGCGACAAGGACTTTGAAGATGTCCTTTCCCAGCTTGAGCAGCAGCGCCAGCAGATGGAGTCTGCCCGGGTGGAGGCAGAACGCCTGCGCCAGGAGACCGCAAAGATCAAGCAGCAGAGTGAAGAATACAGCTCCCAGCTCCGGAAAGAGCGGGAAAAGGCCATGGAACAGGCCCGGAAAGAGGCCCAGCAGATTATCGAGGATGCCCGCCGGGCAGCCAATGCCGCGGCTGACGAACTGAAGGCACTGCGTAAACAGCTCCAGGACAGCGCCGATGCTTCCGGCGTCAACCAGCGGCAGGCTGAGCTGCGCCGCAGTCTGAACGAGGCGGAGGCCAAGCTGAAGGCAGATCAGCCTGCCAAGAGCCGTCCCGCACCGGCACGCGGTATCCTGGTGGGCGATACGGTGGAACTGCTGAAGCTGGGCACTAAAGCCAGCGTGATCGGCATTAACAAGGACGGTACCTACCAGCTGCAGGCGGGTATTCTGAAGATGAATGCCAAGGCAGACGAGATCTATCTGCTGGAAAATGAAAATCCCTACCAGAAGGATAAGCATGTCCGGCCGGCGCACTCCGGCCGCGAGATGAAGATGGCTGCCATGTCCTCCGAGATCGATCTGCGCGGTATGGATACCATTGAGGCGCTGGGTGTTCTGGACCGGTATCTGGACGAAGCCATGCGTTCCAACCTCCAGACGGTGCGGATCATCCACGGTAAGGGTACCGGCGCTCTTCGGGCGGCGGTCCAGCAGAATCTGAAAATGAACAAATTTGTCAAAAAATTCCGTCTCGGTGTCTATGGCGAAGGCGAAGACGGCGTGACAATTGCGGAATTCAAGTAACGCCTCATCGTTTTGTTGATTGATAACGAAAATCAGTTGACATTTTCGTCATATTTGCTATTATATATGTAAATTGCCGCGCCTGACCAAATGCGGCAAATAAGGAGTTGTTTGAAATGTTCAAGAAAGACGTTGTGGTGCGCTGCGTCTCCGGCTTGCACAACAAGCAGGTTGCCTACTTTGTGCAGAAGGCTAACGAGTTTAAGAGTACCATCTGGCTGGAATCCGAAAATCGCAAGATGAACGCAAAGAGCTTGCTCGGCATTGTTTCCCTGGGAATCGTTACCGATGCAAAGGTTACCCTGATCGCAACTGGTCCTGATGAGGAAGAGGCAGTCAACGCTCTGGAAGCTCTGCTCCAGCGTGATGTCTACTAAAGTTACTTAGTCCATATGACCGCTTCAGTGCCACCGGAACGGATAGCATTGAAGCGGTTCCTTTTTGAGGTGAAGAGATGACCTTTGATGAGCTGAAAGAAAAAGCCCACAGCCTGCCATATGCGCCGGGTGTTTATATCATGCGGGACAAGACGGACCGGGTGATCTACGTGGGCAAGGCGAAAAAACTGAAAAACCGGGTGTCCCAGTATTTTCAGGATACGGTCACCCATTCACCCAAGACCCGGCTGATGGTGAGCAAGATCGATCACTTTGATGTTATCGTGGCTGCTTCTGAGTTTGAAGCGTTGGTGCTGGAATGTTCCCTCATCAAGCGGTATCTTCCCAAATACAACATACTCCTAAAAGATGACAAGGGTTATCCTTATCTGCGGCTGAATATGAAGGATATCTATCCCAGACTTACGATGGTCAGTAAGATCGCCGATGACGGGGCAAACTATTATGGTCCATTTGGCAGCCGGGGCGTGACCCAGGGGCTGATGGAAGCCCTGCGCCTCACATTAAAACTGCCTGGGTGCAATAAAGAATTCCCCAGAGATATCGGCAAGGACCGTCCTTGCCTGAATTACCACATGAATCAATGCGCCGGCTGGTGCCAGGAAAATAAGAGCTGCACTGAGTACCGGCTGGTCGCTGAGCAGCTTCGTCAGCTGCTGATGGGTAATTATAATGGTGTTGCGGATGAGATCCGAACCCAGATGCTTTCTGCAGCGGAAAATCTGGAATTTGAGCTGGCGGCAAGTTTAAGAGACCGGCTGAACGCCGTTGAGACACTAAGCCAGAAACAGCTGGTGACGGCTGGCACATTGGCGGATACCGATGTGATCGGTTATGCCCAGACAGAAGCAAAAGCCTGCTTTGTGGTGCTTCATTTCAGTGGCGGCAATCTGCTGGATAAGGACTATGAAGTATTCCCCGTTCCGGATGACCCGGAGACAGCGGTATCCAGTCTGCTGAAGCAATACTATCTCAGCAGAGGATTGGCGCCCAAAACAGTGTTGC
>JAGBEM010000069.1 GCA_017936985.1 Oscillospiraceae bacterium | reverse complement strand
TGATCCAACGCAGCAGGCCGTCCCGGTCTGCGTGACCGCTGGTGCCTGCCAGGGTGCGGATCTTTGCGTTTACCGCGATCTCTTCGCCAAACAGGCGCACCGCTTTCGCACCGTCCTGGAGTTTGCGGCCCAGTGAACCCTGTGCCTGGTAGCCTACAAACAGAACTACGCAGTTTTCCCGCCACAGATTGTGCTTCAGATGATGCCGGATCCGTCCGGCTTCACACATACCGCTGGCAGAAAGGATCACCTTGGGCTGCGTGTTTTCGTTGATCAGCTTGGATTCATCGGAACTGACAGACAGACGGATACCATCAAACCAAATGGGATTGACTCCCTGCCGGATCACTGCCAGCGTTTCCTCGTCGAAGCAGCTTTGATCGCACTGCAGGAAAATCGAGGTAGCTTCCACCGCCAACGGGCTATCCACATATACAGGGAAACCGTCGTGCCCTTTCACAAGACCCTTTTGCTTGATCTCCCGGATGGCATAGAGCATTTCCTGGGTTCTGCCCACCGCAAAGGAGGGAATGATCAGATTGCCGCCGGCATCCATTGCTTCCTGGATACACGCCGCCAAACCCTGCACAGGATCTGGGCGCTGACCCGGATCTGCATGGAGGCGGTTGCCATAAGTAGACTCCACGACCAGATAGTCTGTTTCTTCCACGAATTTGGGGTCATTCAGAAGCGGCTGATTCAGATTTCCCACATCGCCGCTGAACAGGATCTTTTTCGTTTGACCGTTCTCTGTCAGCCACAGTTCGATACAGGCAGAGCCCAAAAGGTGGCCGATGTCCGTAAAACGCAATTCCACACCCTCTGCTGCACGGATCCGCTGGCCGTAGCCGCAGGGGCGGAACCGGGAAATGGCACCCAGTGCATCGTCCAGATCATACACCGGCTCCGGCGCAGTCTCACCGGAACGCTCCGCCTTCCGTTTGCGCCACTGGGCTTCGGACATCTGGATATGGGCAGAATCCCGCAGCATAATACTGCATAGATCCGCCGTGGCAAAGGTGCTGTAGATCAAGCCCCGGAAGCCATCCTTATAGAGCTTCGGCAGCATACCGGAATGGTCAATATGGGCATGGGTCAAAAACACAGCTTCGATCTGCATAGCCGACACAGGAAGCGGAATGTTCTGAAAAATATCCTGTCCCTGCTCCATGCCGCAGTCAACCAAATAGTGCTTGCCGCAAACAGTAAGTAGTGTACAGCTACCAGTAACCTCGTGGGCAGCACCGATGAATTGGATCTTCATACCGTCACCTCCATAGTTTTTCTCTACCTATACTATACACCAAAAATCCTCCTGTGACCACTGCAAAATTAAGAAGATTTTGTAAAGAAAGGGGCGCGTTTTGCAACGCACCCCTTTTGATCATTTCAGTTTTTCCAGCGCATTCCGGGCCGCATCCTGCTCTGCCCGTTTTTTGCTGCTGCCCACGCCGGAGCCGACCACCTGGTCGTTCAGCGTGACCTCCACCCGGAACTGCTTATCATGGTCCGGGCCACTTTCCCCCACCAAAATGTAGGAAAGCACCTGATTGCGCTTCTGCTGTACCTGTTCCTGCAAGGCTGTTTTGTAGTCTGCGTTGTGCAGGCCCTTGACCGGAACATGATCCAGTACAAACTTGTGGACAAATTGCTTTGCCGCCTCCATGCCGCCATCCAAGTAGCAGGCGGCGATCACAGATTCCACAGCGTCTGCTAGGATGGAATCCCGGCTTCGGCCGCCGCCCTGCTCTTCCCCCTTGCCAAGGAGCATATGCTCGCCCAGGCCGATTCGGTTTGCGATCTGAGCCAGTGAGCGTTCGCAGACCAGGTCTGCACGCATCCGGGTCAGCTCGCCCTCGGGGCGGTCCGGGAAGCTGCGGTACAGATGATCTGCCACCAGCATACCAAGAATGCTATCGCCCAAAAACTCCAACCGTTCGTTGCTCTTCAGACTGTCGTGCCACCGTTCGTTGGCATAGGACGAATGGGCCAAAGCATTCTGCAGCAGGGAAATATTCACAAACCGGTAGCCAATCGCGGCCTCCAGGTCCTTAATCATGGCTTGTCTCCTTTGCTTCGCTGAGCTTCTGCAGCTCCTGCGCCAACTCATCGGCAATATTGGCCTTCACCGCATCCTCTGCCTGGCGCACCGCATTGCGGAATGCCAGCGCATCGGAAGATCCGTGAGCCTTGATCACCGGCTTCTTGATGCCCAGGAACTGGGTGCCACCGATCTCCCGGTAATCCATCATCTTCATGACCTCGTCCACGCCCTTTTTGCAGAACAGATAACCGATCATGGACAGCACATTGCGCTTAAATATCTTATGCTTCATGAGGCTTCCCATAAAGTAAGCAGTGCCCTCGATGGATTTGAGCAGTACATTGCCGGAAAATCCGTCACAAACCACCACATCCACGCCGCCCAGCAGCACATCCCGGCCTTCCACATTGCCGATAAAGTTCACAATACCCTTTTCAGAAGCATCTTTCAGCAGAGCGTAGGCTTCTTTCTGCAAAGGTGTGCCCTTAGAATCCTCTGTGCCGATATTCAAAAGACCCACTCTGGGATTTTCGACGCCAAAGGACTTCTTGGCGTGCAGAGAACCGACCACGCCGAACTGGAGCAAAAACTCCGGTGTGCATTCCGCATTGGCTCCGCAGTCAACAATGATGGTCTTGCCGCCGGCCTTGTTGGGCATGGCAGGCCCCATTGCCGCACGACGGATACCCTTGACACGCTTGACAAGCAAGGTCGCGCCAGTAAGCAGCGCACCGGTACTGCCGGCAGAGATAAAAGCGTCTCCGTTTCCATCAGCCAGCATTTTCAGTCCTACGACCATCGAGGAATTCTTCCGCTTATGGATCACCGCTGCCGGATCATCGTGCATATCCACCACATCGTCCGCATTGGCGATTTCCAAGCCGTTAGGCAGATCGGCAATACCGTTTTCCCGGAGAACACGCAGGATCTCTTCTCCCCGGCCAACCAGCGTGATCTGGCTGCCCCAGGTCTTTACCGCTTCCACAGCACCCATTACCGGTGCCTGAGGCGCGTTGTCACCGCCCATGGCGTCAAGAATGATCTTCATAGCAATTCCTTCTTTCTCTTTACAAACCCTTGGCGATCAGTTCGTCGATCACTGCCAGCGATCGATTTGCAATGGCCAGGTTCTTTTCCGCTTTTTTTCGGATCCGCTGCTCCAACGGAGCGACGATGCTGAAATTGATATTCATGGGTTGAAAATTCACATTGCTTTCATCACAGATGTACTGCCCCAGTGCACCGATGGCTGTGGTCTTGGGGAAATCCGGAATTTCCTTCCCCTGGATCTTGGCTGCCATAGCCACCGCTGCCAAATAACCGGATGCAGTGCTCTCCACGTAGCCCTCTACGCCGGTCATCTGTCCGGCAAAAGCCACCAGCGGATCCCGGCGGTCAGCATAGTACCGGTCCAGCAGCTTGGGGCTTTGCAGGAAAGTATTGCGGTGCATCACACCGTAGCGGACAAATTCCGCATTGCGCAGCGCCGGGATCATGGAAAATACCCGTTTTTGCTCACCAAATTTCAGATGGGTCTGGAAGCCAACCAGATTGTACACTGTACCGGAAGCATTATCCAGCCGCAGCTGCACCACAGCATAAGGCTCCTTGCCCGTTTTGGGATCGGTCAATCCAACCGGCTTCAGCGGGCCAAAACGCAGGGTGTCCTGTCCCCGGCGGGCCATCACTTCCACAGGCATACAGCCCTCAAAGACATTTTTATCCTCAAAGCCGTGGACTTCTGCTTCTTCTGCTACGATCAGTTCCCGGACAAAGGTCTCGTACTGCTCTTTGTCCATGGCGCAGTTTGCATAATCCGGCGTTCCGCGATCGTACCGGGACTGCCACCAAGCCAGCTCCATATCCACAGATTCTGCTGTCACCAGCGGTGCAGCGGCATCAAAAAAGTGCAGGTGATCTGTGCCGAAATACGCACCAATGGCATCGGACAGAGCATCGGAGGTCAACGGACCCGTAGCCACAATGACCGGACCCTCGGGAATTTGGGTGATCTCTTCAGAAATCACCGTAATATTGGGGTGGTTTTTGATTTTTTCTGTCACCATTTTGGCAAAACCACCCCGGTCGACCGCCAGGCAGCCGCCTGCTTCCACCCGAGTGGCTTCCGCGCACTGCATGATCAAACTGCCGCAGCGGCGCAGCTCCTCTTTCAAAAGACCAACAGCATTTTCCAGCCGGTCGCCACGCAGGGAATTGGAGCAGACCAGCTCTGCAAAATCCGCGCTGTGATGGGCAGGGCTCATTTTGTGGGGCTTCATTTCATAAAGCGCCACCGGAATACCACGCTGGGCAAGCTGCCAGGCAGCTTCCGAACCGGCAAGACCGGCACCAATGACTTTTACTGTGGTCATTTACCGGTCCCCTCCGTCTTTTTTGTAGTCTTTTTCGTAGTCTTTTTTGTTGCAGTTTTTTTGCCGGCTGCCTTTTTGGGCTTATCCGTTTCCTGCTCTTCGGTTTTCTTTTTGTAATAGCCGCGCTGATCTTCCGGCAGATAATTGCTGCAACTTTCGTTAATGCAGAATGCCTTTTGGCGGCCTCTGCCGGACTTTTTGAACATGGTCTTGCCACATTCCGGGCAATCCAGCTCCGTAGGTACATCCCAGCTCATAAAGCCGCACTCTGCGCCCTTTTCACAGGCATAGTAAGCGTAACCGCGCTTGGATTTGCGCTTTAAAAGACCGCTTTCGCACTTGGGGCAGCGACCGGGCATACGCTCCACGATAGCCTTGGTGCTCTTGCAGTCCGGCCAACCGGGGCAAGCCAGGAACTTGCCGAAACGGCCCACCTTGACCACCATTTTTCTGCCGCAGATGTCGCAAACCTCGTCGCTTTCCTCTTCCGGAACTTTCAGGCGGGTGCCCTCCAAGGCAGCTTCCGCATCCAGCATTTCCTGATGGAAACCGGTATAGAACTCACTGAGGACATCCTTCCAGTTGCGCTTGCCTTCTTCCACATCATCCAGGCGGGTTTCCATATTGGCGGTAAATTCCACATCGATGATATCGTTGAACCGCTCCATCATCAAGCCATTAACCACTTCGCCCAGGGGTGTAGGCGCCAGACGCTTGTCTGCTTTGACCACATACTCCCGATCCTGGATGGTGGAAACAATGGACGCATAGGTAGAAGGACGGCCAACACCCTTTTCTTCCATAGCTTTAACCAGCGTTGCTTCCGTGTACCGGGCCGGGGGCTGGGTAAAGTGCTGCTCTTTCTGAATATCGGCAATATTCGCCTTTTCACCGGTCTGCAGATCCGGCAGCGGAGAATCCACGACCTCCGCTTCATCATCCCTGCCTTCCTCATACACTGCCACAAAGCCGGCAAATTTCATGCTCTGGTGGCTGGCCCGGAATACATGGCCCGCACATTCGGTATCGATGGACACCGTATCGTACACAGCATTGGCCATCTGGGATGCCAGAAACCGGCTCCAGATCAGCTTATATAGTTTATACTGCTCCTTTGTCAAGCTCCCCTGGATCCGCTCAGGGTCCAGTTCCACATGGGTGGGACGGATGGCTTCGTGGGCATCCTGGGCACCGGATTTGGTTTTGAACACATGGGGTTTTCCGTAATAGTAGCTTGCGCCGTAACGGTGCTTAATGAAGTCCGCAGCGGCAGCCATGGCCTCATCCGAAAGGCGCAGAGAGTCTGTACGCATGTAGGTGATCAGACCCAGAGTGCCTTCCGCTTCTACGTCCACACCTTCGTACAGCTGCTGTGCCACAGCCATAGTGCGCTTGGGGGTCATATTCAGCTTCCGGGAGGCCTCCTGCTGCAAGGTAGAGGTAGTAAAGGGAGGTGCAGCGGAGCGCTTCTTCTCGGCTTTCTTCACATTGGTGACCGCAAAGAGTTTTCCGGTAACATCCCGGATCACAGCTTCCGCCTGCTCTTCGCTTTCCAGTTCCCGTTTTTTGGTATCGCCGTAATAGTGCGCCACAAAGGAACCGGGCTTGCCGACCCGATCCAGCTTTACATCCAAGGACCAATATTCCTTGGGGACAAAGGCCCGGATCTCATTTTCCCGGTCAACCACCAGACGGGTGGCAACGCTCTGGACACGGCCTGCAGACAAACCTCTGCGAACCTTTCTCCACAGCAGCGGAGAAAGCTGATAGCCCACAATCCGGTCCAGCAACCGCCGGGCCTGCTGGGCATCCACCAGGGAATAGTCAATATCCCGAGGATTGCAGATCGCCTGCTGCACCACCTTCTGGGTGATCTCGTTAAAGGTCACGCGCAGCGCCTTGCTGTCCGGCAGCTCCAACAGCTCCTTTAGATGCCAGGAGATAGCTTCGCCCTCCCGGTCCGGGTCAGTTGCAAGATAGACAGTATCGGCTTCACCGGCCGCTTTTTTCAGTTCTTTGATCAAATCTTCCTTACCGGACACCGGCAGGTATTTCGGCGTAAAGCCGTTTTCCAAATCTACACCCATGGTACTCTTGGGAAGATCCCGCAAATGACCCATACTAGCCTTTACGGTATACGCATTTCCCAGGTATTTTCCAATGGTCTTAGCCTTGGAAGGTGACTCTACGATCACAAGCTTATTGGCTTTGCTCATGGATTTACTCCGTTTCTTATGGTTATTTGCATCGTTCCACCCGTTTTCCGGGCAACTGGCGGATCAAGCCTTTGATCTGCAGCATGGTCAGTGCGGACAGAACTTTGCCCGTCGGCAGCTTCAGCTGGGAGATCAGATCATCCACCAAACATTCCTTATCCAGCAGCTGCAGGATCTGTTTTTGCTCCGGTGTCAGCTCCGGAAGGACATTCCTCTGGTCACTATACGCCTCAGCCCCGCAGTTGTCAATGGGTTTATTCTCTTTTTTCCTGTCGCAAACGGGTGCTTTTTCGGGCACACGGGGTGTTTGCGCTACTTTTCGTTCCGGTTTTTCCGTCTGGAGTGTTCCCTGACTGATCTTGTCCGGATACAAAAATTGGTATTCGCTTACCACATCCCATCCACAGGACACGCTGATAGCACCTTCACGCAGCAGCGCATTACTGCCCACGCAGGATTCCACACCGATATTTCCCGGCACGACGAACACATCTCTGCCTTGATCTGCCGCGGCTCTTGCGGTGATCAGTGCACCGCTTCGCTCCGGCGCTTCCACCACCAAAACGCCGTTACTCAGACCGCTGATGATCCGGTTGCGTTTGGGGAAATTCCATCTCAAAGGCCGGGTTCCCGGAGGAAACTCCGTCAAAAGGCAGCCCCGTTTTTCTGTGTCCGCATACAGCTTTCGGTTGCAGGTGGGATAGATTACATCTGCACCGCAGCCCAGGACACCCACCACAGGTGTGCCTGCCAGCAAGGCGCCCTGCATTGCCATTGCGTCAATGCCGTCCGCAGCACCG
The DNA here is from genome assembly GCA_017936985.1 of Oscillospiraceae bacterium. The sequence goes on along the minus strand of JAGBEM010000069.1, from coordinate 1,726 downwards.
GATACTACGATACCCCCGCACCGGGCGATCTGGTAGCCCATCTGGTGGGCTGTATTCATACCGTAACCGGAGGCTTTTCGGGTACCTACCACGCCGATCACAGGGTTGCTGTCCAGATCCGGGATCTGTCCTTTATAGTACAGTACCAGCGGAGGATCCACGATATTTTTCAGTCTGGCGGGATATTCTTCGTCCTGATAGGTACAGATCTTGATACCCTTTGTCATACACACATCCAGAATTTTCTTTGCTTCCTTCAGATCCTTATCTGCCAGCGCATCAACGATCTCAGAAGACACGCCTTCCACAGTGGCATAGGCTTCCCGGTCTGCAAAATAGACATCCTCTGCATCCGAAAACGCATCCAGAACGATCCGCTTCATCCGGTCGTTCAGACCCGGGCGGGTGGCAAGCCATATCCAATGTGCGATCATGGGTCTTCCTCCTGTTTCTTTATTATCCGCGCATCTGCCACATGACAATAGTCGCTGCCACTGCGGCATTTAACGATTCACACCGGGGATTCATGGGAATGATCAAGGGTACTGTGGCTTGCTCCAGAATTTCCTGCCGCACGCCTTGTCCCTCACTGCCGATGACCACCGCCATTTGAGAAACATCTGCGCTGCGAATATCCTGGGACCGTTCCGAAAGGGCAGTTACACCGATAGGCACGGCAGCGGCAGCACAGGCAGCGCGCACCGTTTCCCAGGTGGTCTGCACAGGGGTCCGGCGAAACACCGCACCCATAGATGCGCGCACCACCTTGTGACTATAAGGATCCGCACACCCTTCCAACAGCGCCACCGGAATATCCAACGCATCTGCGGTGCGCAGGATCGTACCCAGATTACCAGGATCCTGGATCCCATCCAGAAGCAGCATCCCCGGTTCGGCAACAAAGGCCTTTTGCTCCGGCAGGCGGCACAGAAGCAGTGCTCCCTGGGGACTTTGCATAGGGGAAATAGATGCCATCACATCCTCCGGCACACGGACGAGCCGTACATTTTCCGGCACACTCGCTTCCACGCCGTCAGAAAGGATGACTGTATCCAGCCCCGGGAACCAACGCACCGCTTCTGCCAAAAGCTTCGTTCCGTCTGCCGCAAAAAGGCCGGTGGCCTCCCGTTCCTTACGGGAGTTGAGCAGCTTGCGCACCTGCTGCAGCAGCGGATTTTTCCGGGCAGTGATCCGTTCTTCTCTCATAGTTTCTGAACCTTTTCCAGCGTTTCGCTGTCACCCAGCACCACGACCACATCTCCTGCGCAGAACATAAAGTCTGCTGCCGGGGACACATTGATCTTTCCGTCTCTGCGGATAGCAATGATGTTGGCACCCAGCTTGGCTCGGACATTCAACTCTTTCAGTGTCTTCTCGCACCAGACGTTGGGCACCGGCACCTCTACGATGCCGTACTCTTCAGAAAGCTCGATATAGTCAAGAACATTGGGGCTGGACAGGCTTCGAGCGAGTCTTGCGCCGTTTTCCTGCTCCGGAATAACCACCCGGTCAGCACCCAACTTTTCCAGCACCTTTTGGTGAGTCTCATCATGGGCCTTGCATACCACATAAGGAACGCCCAATTCCTTCATGTTCATGGTAGCCAGCACAGAGGCCGCCAAATTGTCGCCGATGGCAACGATGGCACAGTCCAAATTCCGGACACCCAGTGCCTTCAGGACTTCCTTATCCTGTGCATCGCCCACAACGGCATGGGTCACATCAT
>JAGBEM010000068.1 GCA_017936985.1 Oscillospiraceae bacterium | reverse complement strand
GTCACGCCCTGTCAAGGCAACCTGCTGACGCAGGCGGCTGGAGCTTCCAAACTCATAACATCTTGGCTCGGGCACGGCCAAAGTCAGAATGTGTTCACGATTATTTCTTCAAGAGTGGTCTTGACAAGGGGACCATTATATGGTGCGCAATTTCACATTCTGACACTATCACGAAACAACTGGGGCGTGGTTCCAGTGTATCGCTTAAAAATCTGCGTGAAATAACTCTGCGATGGATAGTTCAGAAAGCAAGATATTTCAGAAAGTGAGTACCCGGTATGGGAAAGCATATATTTGGCTTCCCGTATTTTTTCACTGTGGATATAGTCTGGAATTCCCAATCCGGTTTCCTTCTTAAAGCGAAGGGAAAGGCTTCTGCTGCATAACGAGCAATGCTTCGACAGGTCGTCCAGAGAGATGGACTCGTGGAGATGTACTGAGATATAGTCCATGGTTTTCCGAACCACAACGGAGTATTTCTCTGTCTGCTTCACTTCTTTCACACGATCACAGAATTCTGTCATCATCGTCAAAACACGCCTTTGAATCTGTGCGATATCATGCATCTGATCGATGTGCTGGCAAGAGGAGTCACTGATTGCAAAAGAAACCTCTTCCGTCAGTCCTGCGCGAATGGCTGCCCGTGAAAGCAGAGTTGCAAGGCACACAGCGGCATACTTTTGCTGCCGCAGCTCGTCCAGAGACATCTTGCCCACACGACCCCGAACGGGCGTATACAGGATTTTCATCAGATCCTCTCGACTCCCATTCTCAACCGCATGGCACAGCGCGGTTTCAAAGTCAATTGGCACATGAAACTCGGCATTCTCCCGCTGGGAAAACAGTTCCGGGGACAAATCCAAGGGGTGATCCGCATTGTTCAGAAAAAGATCATTCAGCTGAACATGCTCAGGGGGAATGCATTGACCAGATGTGAGCTGTACCAGAATGCAAATCATATCCCGGATCTGTCCCAGACTGAAAAGAGGCGTCTTGACCATTAAATCCACAAATTGTTGAAGACATTTGGAGGAGACTATATTCTGGCACATGGACAGAATTTCCTGATGGCTGTGGGTAATGGGGCTGACGAGACCAATTACCGCATATTGCTTCCCGGGCAGTTCGCAGACTCCCAGAAAATAGCCGGGTTCCACATAGGAAATCAGCGGATGCAACGGATCTCTTCGTTGCAGGCGAAAGTCGGCAATCACCCATTGCAGCGCATCTACATGCAAATAATCCTGCGGAAGATCAGGCCAAATACTGCAGACTTTGCCGCTGCCATCTGTCAAGACGATGGGTATCTGGGTAATATGGTGCAGTTTTTCACAGGTAGAACGGTTACTTTCCATGAAATCACATCCTTTTCTTCATCTTATCATAATTATGATATAGAAATCAACATTTTTGTATAATGATTTTCGCTTTATTGATATGATAAGAACACCAAAGGGTGATACCCGAAAGAAAAAAGAAAGAATGGAGCGATATTTCATGGCAAAGAAACCACTGGGACTGGACAGCATGGGCATTCAGAAGACCATGCGCTTGGGCGACTACATAGGTGATGGTTTGGGGCAGCTTCCCTTAAACATCATGTCTTGTTTGGTCGGTCAGCTGACGTATTTCTACACGGAAAAAGCTGGACTCGCCGCCGGCATGGTAGCTACCATGCTGCTGATCGCAAAAATTCTGGACGCCTTTACCGACCTGATCATGGGTAAGATCATGGACGCCGGCAAGTCTCCCAAGGGCAAGTGCCGTCCCTGGTTTCTGCGCATGGCCGCACCCACCGCTGCCGTCATCATTTTGCTGTTTACCGTACCCCGCAATGTTCCTACCGGTCTTCAGATGGGGTATGTGCTGATTACCAACATCCTTCTCAGCGCGGTTGTCTATACGGCTGTGGCGATTCCTTACACCGCGCTGATGGCAATCCGCACCAAGAGCCAGGATGAACGGGGCAAGATGGGCATCTTCCGTGCCATCTTCGGCTATGCTGCCGGTATGGTCATTGCCATTTTGCTGATTCCCATTACCAACATGCTGGGCGGCGATCAGGCAGCCTGGGTTAAAGTTGCTGTGGTTTTTGCTGTGATTTCCGTTGTTTCTCTGCTTTTCCTTTATAAGGTTAGCCGTGAGGAAGTGTCTGAAGTGGCTGTGGAACAGGACGAGGATGCCAATGTGCCCTTCGGTGAGGCACTGGGTTACCTGTTCAAAAACAAGTGTTGGGTTCTGATGCTTTTTGCAAACCTGCTGATGAACATTTCCTATGGTCTGTCCTCCGGCGGCGGTACATACTACGCCAAATATATCTTCGGTGATGATAACCTGGTTGGTCTTATGGGAGCCATCGGTCTGATTCCCACATTCTTAGGTTTTATTCTGGTTGGACCCATGACCAAGAAGCTGGGAATGCGGAAGACTTGTATGGTCTCCTGTGCCATCGGTGCCATTGCCTGTGTTGCCCGTGCCTTTGTGCCCTATAGCTTCTACGCCTGCCTGATCGGCGGTTGCTTCGCCAGCTTCGCCAACATTCCCATGATGTGCCTGTTTGGTGCCATGGTCAATAACTGTGTGGAATACAACGAATGGAAGTTCGGAAAGCGTCTGCTGGGTATGACCAACAGCGCAAACTCCTTCGGCAGCAAGATCGGCTCCGGCATCGGCGGCTCTCTCATCGGCTGGATGCTGGCCATCGCCGGTTACGAGGCATCCCTGGCGGTGCAGCCCACCTCCGTTATCTATGCCATCATCGGCTTCGGTATCTATGTGCCTCTGATCCTGTTTGTCGCAATCTTCATCATGCTGAAGATGTACGATCTGGATGCTCAGTATTCCCAGATCATTGCCGATCTTCAGGAAAGAAAAGCAAAGAAGTAATACTAAAATCTAATAAAACCCTTCGGTTTTATTAGATTGGCATCGCCTGACGGCGCTGCCATTTCTGTAATTTTCGCAATAGAAAATTACAGAAATCCGTCTCATTATGATCTTCATATAAAAAACTTCAATTC
>JAGBEM010000067.1 GCA_017936985.1 Oscillospiraceae bacterium | reverse complement strand
GTCCCCGCCGACGCTTACTACTACGACGCGGTTCTGTGGGCTGCTAAGGAGGGCATTACCGGCGGCACCGATGCCACCCACTTCTCGCCCAATGTCATCTGCACCCGCGCCCAGGCCGTCACCTTCCTGTGGCGCGCCGCCGGCAGCCCCGCTCCCGAAAGCAGCGCGATGCCCTTCACCGACGTGGCCGCAGATGCTTACTACCACGACGCAGTTCTGTGGGCTGTTGAGCAGGGCATTACCAAGGGTACCAGCGAGACCACCTTCAGCCCGGATGACAAGTGCACCCGTGCGCAGATCGTTTCGTTCCTGTGGCGTTCGCAGAAGTCTCCTGCCGCTGGCTCTATGAATCCCTTCACCGATGTGGCAGCTGACGCTTACTACGCTAATGCAGTCCTGTGGGCCGTGGAGAACGGTATTACCGCCGGTACTACCGCCACCACCTTTAGTCCCAACAACGACTGCACCCGCGCGCAGATCGTGACCTTCCTGTATCGCTGCATGAAGTAAATTTTGAGGGATGCAGACAAAAAGTTTTCTTTCCCCCTAAATTAGCTGATTTTTAGTGGCGAAGTAGTGGTGTAGGTGTCCATTTACACGGATGCCTACACCACAAACCCCAAGTCCTTGCGGTATTGAAGCGGGCTTTTTGCCCCAAGAGAAAGCTTTCTTCTCTCTGTGTTGTACAACTTGATGCAGTCATCTGGATAGAAGATAAATTCATCAGCTGTCCAAGCACCTGAAAAGTTTAACCAACCAGCGCGGCAAGGCGAGGCCATACCAACCGCACGGAAAAGAAAAACACGCCATATCCAACCTTTGAAGTTGAATATGGCGTGTTTTTTCGTTGACCAACCCTGTTTGGCAGATGCTCATTTCGTGTTATTTGGGTAACACTGTTTTACGAACACCTGCCATCAGGCGGTTCCTTTTTTTAACTCAGCAAAGGAAGCAAAAGTCATAACTGCTGCACTCCCCTTCCGAGCAGTGCAGGTCTTTATCCCCAGAACGGTGCGTATCCTGCTTCAATCTGCTCGATTTCACCTTTCAGCAAGCCATTTATGCACTTCAGATCAAACCATCGATAGTCCCAAGGTATTAGCCGTTCCTGATAATAGATTGGCTCATCCGTCTGACCATTCCGATCGATCTGATCCACCAGTTCCTTCAGTTCATCGCAGGAAAGGTCATCAATAATGCCCCGGCCAGCACCGTCCAAAACATACGGATACCGTCTGCCCCATCCGCGTTTCATATCCTCAATTCCCGTAAGTTCCAGCCAGAAGGTCTGTGTTGTCCCGAAGTCATAGTTCATTTGAATACGGTCACCAATCTTCAAGTCCATCTGATGCAGGCGGAAACCGGCCATGTCAAACTGGTCAAACAGGCCATCCTCATTGGGGATTCCAAAACATTTGTCATTAAAATAGAATTCAAACAAGTGATACGCCATCGTATCAAACACAGCCAGAACCATATATCCCAGCTGGTCCAGCCGGTAATTGGACGAAACTTCGACTTTACGCCAAATCCGATCTTCCATTCCCTCATAAGAAACACGAAATGTATATACTTTTGCTGCCATATACTTTCCTCCCCTGTCTGGTATGATATCATGAAATACGATTTGTCTCTTGAATTGTCAAGTACAGCCAGTCTTCTCCGAAGATACTTTCGGCGCCAGCAATACATGTTGGCTCTGCTGTAGCTGATCTCCTCTAACTCTGATTTTACCTCTTCCTCGCCTTCAAAGCAACAGTGAAATACCTGTAGTTTTTGCTCAACCAATGGACATTGCGGATAATCCGGTGTATTTTTTCGATTGGTCAGTAAAGCCTTCTCCAGCTGCCCATAACAGGCGCGAAAATTATGGTGCAGATTGTCCGAATAGAAGACTGAAGAAAAGTTCCGGCCATCGTGGTATACATTTTACCCATGCCGCGGAAAAAGCCCTGTACGCCGTTCGTCAAAGCAGGCCATAAATAAACAGTGCCATGTAGGCCAAATATTCACTGCCGTATCGGATGACTTCCGCCGCGTTATAGGACAACTGCATCCAGTTGCCGAGCAAAAGCGGCAAGGCGTATTTCCATAAATGGGTGTGGTGAGAACCCACAGTCATATCTCTCATCATTACAGTCTTTATCGTAACCTCTAAAATAAAGACCACTGCTGACTGCACCGGTTCACTGCTTCTTTGCGCATCATGATCTCTCCAATGTACTAATTGTTGTTATCCTCAGCAGCACGGTTCGCCCAATACTGTACCTTCTCCTGCAACTCTGTACTAAATCCGGAGAGATCTTCCTGCATGATAACACCATCCATGAGAAGCGCCACAAGCACGGATTCCACCGTGCTCCTCCGCATCTCGACTTGCACACCGGGATGACGCTTATCCTGACGAATCCGCTTTTCCAGCGTCCAGAATTTGTCCGACGGATTGCCTTCACCGCGCAGAATCTCAATGTACTCACAATTCAGCCGATCCATATAGGCCTCCTGCCATCCAGAAAGCCTTTCCCGGAACAGTTTCCAATCACTTTTCGAACAATCCATACTCATAGCCCTCCAAGATCGTTTCCGTAAGAATCTCTGCTGCGAGCCGGGAGCCGTCTTCATTCGGATGGCATCCGTCCTCCGCATAGAGATTTTTCCCGGCACTCTGTTCATAAAACGCTTTCCCGACATCGGCAATCCGCATATGATTCTGCTCCGCCGCTTCATGGCAGGCCGCATGCATCTGCTGATACATGTCCGCATAACTCATCCCGAATGCCGCGAGCTTTTTGCCGCCGTCCTGATATGCCCAGGTGGCATAAAGCACCGGAATCGCACCCGCGGCACGGATTTTTTCGCATAGCCCGCAAACGCTCTTCATGAACTTTTCTCTGGCTGTCACCGGGCCGTTGCTC